>CALWJT010000017.1 GCA_944381075.1 uncultured Clostridia bacterium | reverse complement strand
CTTATGGCGATACGGAGATCACCGGAGGCGGACTTGAGCACATTGTCAAGCAGCTCGGTTCCGCAGGAACGTCTGACCCGCTTAATCAGAGAGCTACGGTCGGATGGAAGGCGACCAAGGCGACCATCCGCCTTGTGGAAGCATTCATTGTCCGCATCGAAACGGCTTCCACGTTTGAAGTGGGTGCAAACTGATAAGAAAAAATAGGGCGGTCTATCCGCCCTATTCTGAAAAATGGAGGGAAAGAAAATGAGTGAAAATACAGAAAAGATGACCTTAAAGGAGCTGGAGAAGCAATTCCAGGAAATGCGTGAGAGGTACGAGGAAAAAATCAAGGCGCTGGAGGCGCGTCTCACGGAAAAAGCGGAGCTGCCGCCCGCAGCGGGAAAGAAGAAGCATTCTTCGGACTGGCTCAATGAGGAGGTGCCTTGCCGCCTTTTCAAGGATTCGGACCGGTATAAGGACGATGTCACGGTCGGAATCAACGGGAAGCTTGTAAAGGTCCGCCGCGGTGAAATCGTCAAAATCAAAAGAAAATATCTGATGCTGATTGAGGATTCGAAGAGGCAGGATGAGAAAACGGCCGCCATGATGGACAGGGAATCGAGACGCTTTGAGACGGAAAGCCGCGTCTATGACGCATAAGCGGGCGCCGGTTCTCCAAAAAGGAGGAGGCTTATGACGCTGTATGAGCTGATTTCCTATATCGATTCGGTCAAGCCGAACAGCTTTTCCGCACAGGACAAGACGGAATGGGTAAACGAGATCGAGACGCGCATCCAAAAGGACCTTTTGGGACTTTCGCCGGATGATCTTGTGATCTATCGGTATCCGGAGGACAGGGACAGGGGCTTGCTGCTCGATACCGCGCATATCGCGGTTTACCGCCATTATCTTGCGGCGATGATTGATTTCGCAAACGGGGAGTACGATAAATATGCCAACACGATGGCGATGTTCAACGCGGCGTTCGAGAATTTCGCAAAGTGGCTGATTTCCCATCACAGGAAGCCGCGCACGCCGTGCTCCTACGGCTATTATATCTCCGCCTACGGAATTGCCGTGAAGCACGGCTTTTCCGGCACGGAGGAGCAGTGGCTCGAGAGCTTACACGGGAAAACGCCGCAGAAGGGAGTCGATTATTTCACAAAGGAAGATATCGAAGCTCTTTCGAAGGATTTTGCGCCGGCAGCCCATACGCATGAGACGTCGGATATTACGGATTTTCCCGCAAGTCTTAAAAATCCGTTTGCCCTTACCATTTATCCGGCAGGGGATGAGGACCCGATCGTCTATGACGGAAGCTCGGAAAAAAGCCTGGATATCAGCGCGGCCGCAAGCGGCCTTTCGGCGCTGACGGAAGAGGAAATCGATGCGATTCTGGTGTGAGGAGGCGGACTTAAATGGGAAAATACCTGGATGAAAGCGGACTTGCCCGCCTGTGGCAAAAGGTGAAGGCAAGGATTGCCTCGGATATGGCCGGAAAGCAGAATAAAAAGGCCAAAATCGAGCAGTCCGGCTCTATCACGCGCACGCTCGCGGACAATACGGAATATGTTTTTTCAAATGTAAGCTCCCTTGCCATGACCTATCCCGCGGGGGATTTTTCCTGCTGGATTTCTTTTACGGTCCGCTCCGGCGGCACGGCGACGGTGAGCTTTCCGGTCGGGACAACGTATATCGGGGATGTACCGAGTGCGTTTGAGGCGGGAGCGTCCTATGAAATCTCCATCAAAAACAAGGTCGCGATTGTCGGAAAGGTGGGAAGCGCATGACAAATTCGTTTTTCGGGGATTCGCTGACGGTGGTTCAGGGAGATGTATTTTCTCCGATTGTGAAAATCGAAAATGAGACGGGAATGGAAATCGCCAAGGTCTATTTTTCTTCTCATGCGCTTGGAATCACAAAGGAGCTGACGCCATCCGGCATGGATTTTACCATGCGGCTCTCAGGCGAGGTGACAAAGGATTTCCCCATTGGCGAGGCGACCTATGACATCACCGTGGCGTTTTCCGACGGCAGCCGGTATACGGCGAGATATGCCGGAAAGCTCACAGTGAGGGAAAAGATAAACGAGGTGGTGCCGGATGAATAAGCCGATACGGGTTGTGATCTCGCCGCCTATGGTAAGCGCTGCGATGGCCGTGCCGGAGATCAAAGCTTCTTCTGTTCCTGCCATTACCCTTACAAGGAATTACCCCGACCTGCAAAATCTCCCGCAGATAAACGGTGTGACGCTCGTCGGGGACAAGAGCGCGGCGGCGCTCTCTCTGCTTTCCTCGAAGGCGTCGGATTATCCTACAATGCGACGTGAAGCGGCAAAGGATACGCACTACGTCCCCATATTGGGAGAGGTAAACGGGAAGATAAGGCTTTCCGACATCGCGGGGCCGAAGCTTTCGACCGTATCGGAGATTCCGGCGGATATGGCGGTCGGAGACTATATATTTCTTGAAAAGGAGTAGCATATGGCAACTACAACACAAAAGTATCAGATCCTCCAAAAGGTGAGCGCAGAGGACAATATCCTCATCCACCCGGAGACGGACGCCGGCATCGTAAAATACGACAATACGGCATCACAGTTAAACGCGACGGACGTCAAGGGTGCACTCGACGAGCTGAAGGAAAATCTCGACGCCGTGACAGGCGGCGGGACCGTGACAGGGGTCAAGGGCGAGGCG
>CALWJT010000016.1 GCA_944381075.1 uncultured Clostridia bacterium | reverse complement strand
TGCGGCGCGGCGGTCGATTTCCTCGGCCAGCGGGATGCTGTCCAGCGATTCGATCATCGATACCTTGTCGATGATGTATTTGACTTTGTTTTTCTGGAGCGTTCCGATGAAATGGATTTCCGCCCGGCGGTCGAGCGCGTCGTAGTGGGAAAGCAGCTCCTGCACACGGTTTTCTCCGAGCAGCGTGACGCCGCATTCCGAAACGGCAAAATTGATTTCCTCCGGCGTCCGCGTTTTTACCACCGCCATCAGCCGGGCATCCGGATACGGCGACATGTCCTGCCGGATGCGTTCTATATTTTCTCGAATGAACTGCTGGTCCATGAAAAGCTCCTCCCGCTAATGAATGATTTTTCCGTCGTACAGATCCTTTTCCCCGACGATGATGAGATCGTTGAGCGCGAGCACAGGGTTTTCGGACGGACTTTCATAGGAATCGGAAACCAGATAATATCCGTTCTCCTCCCAGATGATATCGACCTCTCTGAGCCTTGCCGAGCCTTCGTCGAAGATATATACGAAGGTCGCCCCGTCGATGACGCGCACCTCGTCCGCGGGGATCCGATAGCCGCTGTAGGTGGTCCTGACCGCCTCCATGCGCTGGCAGCGCGTCATGTCAAAGGAGGAGGGAAGAGAGGAGGAGGAAAAGGTGAGAAGCGCATATCCTCTTTCGTCCGTCTGCTTTGAGACAAGCTCCATGCGGATCGTTTCGGTATAGCTGTTGTCCGGAAAACGGCAGTCATACGTGTCCCCGGCGGTGAAGCCTTCGGCGTCGGCGGCGCTCGTTTTGCAGACATAATACCAGTGAAAATCCGTCATCAGCGTCCCAATGGCGTTGGATGCTATGGAGGGCGACATAGAGGTGAGACGGTCGAAGGATTCAAAGGTGATGGTCTGTGCGGCGGCAAGGGTAAAGGCGCCCTCATAGCCGTCTGTTCCGGAGTAGAAATAGCCGGAGGAGGAAACGCTGACGGAGGCATTTGGCGCTCCAAGGGACGCGGCAAGTGCGTTTTTCTGCGCTTCCAGCGCCGCGATCTCATTTTCGTAGCCGGACCGACCGGAGGCGAGCAGATCCTTTTTCGCCATCGCTGCGAGCAGCTCATTTGCAAGTGTGCTGGCGGCGGAGAGGTTCCCGGAGGCGTTAAGCTCGGAAATGCGGGCGGAGAGCGTGTCGATCTGTTTTTGGACCTGATCGACTGTAGTGCCGGAGATGGAGGTACTCCGCTTCAGAACGCTGATTTGATTTTGCAGGTTTGCGATTTGTTCTGTCGTATCTTCCTTGCCGAACGCATAAACATCTGCGACGATGCTGCCTGAGGACACCTTTTCTCCGTTGGAATAACGGTAATTCACAATTCCCGAGGCGTTGCAGGTGAGGACCGTTTCGTCGCGGAACAGATAGCCGGTGAAGGTCTGGACATCTTCCGCCGTATCGGGCCTTACGGCAAACAGCTCCACGTCACGGCGCAGGCTTTGCGCAATGTGATAGACGACATATACGACGGCGAGGATACAGAGCAGCGCGATTATTATTTTTTTGTAGGAGGGTTTTGTTCTCTGTTCCATATTGCATTCCCGCTTTTCGATTGGTTCGTTTGATCGACAGCCTTTTCCGCCGCCTGAAAAAGCAATTCCGGAGTTGGATAGTCATCCGGATACAGCCAGAGAATCTCCGGATTGCGGCGCAGCCATGTAAGCTGGCGCTTGGCATAATGATGGGTAGCGTTTTTGATTTCCTCGGACGCCTGGGCAAGCGGTTTTCCTGTGTCAAGGCAGCCAAGCAGCTCCTTGTAGCCGATGGCGCCTGCCGCAGTGGTTCCCGGCACAAGCGCTCCCTCGGCGAGCAGTGCGCGGACCTCGTCCCAAAGTCCTGCCGCCATCATCGCATCCACGCGCCGGTCGATTTTTTCGTAAAGGAGCGCTCGGTCGTGGTAGTCGAGTGCGATATAAAGCACTTTGTACGGACCTTCCCGCCGTGCTCTTTTGTCCCATTCCGTTTTGGTCATGCCGGAAAGGCGGCAGATCTCAAGCGCCCGGATCACGCGCTTGACGTTGTTGGGATGGATGGCATGCGCCGCCTCGGGATCGGCCGCTTCCAGCATTTGATGCAGAAAGAGGGGACCCTTTTCCTCCTCGGCCCTCCAAAGCTCGGCACGCAGGGCGGGATCCGGCTCCAGCTCTCCGAATTCCACGCCGCTCAGCACGGAGTCGAGATACAGACCGGTCCCGCCGCAGAGAACGGGAAGCCTTCCTCTTTGCACGGTATCGGAAATCGCCTTTTTGGCAAGTGCTGCGAACGCCGCTGCGGAAAAGCTTTCCGTCGGTTCGCAGATGTCGATGAGATGATGCGGGATCTCGGCGCGCTCCGCCGCTGTGGGCTTCGCTGTGCCGATATCCATGCGCCGGTAGACCTGCATGGAGTCACAGGAGATGAGCTCGCCGCCATACCGGCGGCAAAGCGCCATGGCAAGTGCGCTTTTGCCGCTTGCGGTGGGCCCCGCGACGGCAACGACAAACGGTTTTTTTTCTTTCATGTGGCAGGCTCCGAGATCGTTATTGGATCAGCATGGCGTCGCCGAAGGAAAAGAAGCGGTACCGCTGTTCTACCGCTGTCCGATAAGCGTCCATGATAAACTCTCTGCCGGCGAGCGCGGATACGAGCATCATCAGCGTGCTTTTGGGCAGATGGAAATTGGTGACCAGCATGTCCACTGCCTTGAAGCGGTAGCCGGGATAGATGAAGATCCCCGTATTGTCGCACATGGCATGGACGGTGCCGTTCTCGTCTGCGGCGCTCTCGAGCGTGCGGCAGCAGGTCGTGCCGACCGCGACGATCCGGCCTCCGTTTTGCCTTGCTTGATTGATGCGTGCGGCGGATGCTTCCGGCACGCGGAACCATTCGCTGTGCATCACATGATCCGTAATGGATTCCGTCTTGACGGGACGGAAGGTCCCGAGCCCGACGTGCAGCATGACGGGCGCGATGGAAACGCCCATTTCCTCGATCTTCTCAAGAAGCTCCTGCGTGAAGTGGAGCCCGGCGGTCGGCGCCGCCGCGGAGCCCTCCTCCCTTGCGTAAACGGTCTGGTAATCGCTGTTGCTTTTTAATTCTTCCCGGATATAGGGCGGAAGCGGCATCTTCCCGATCTCGTCGAGGATGGAGAAAAGATTGCGCCCTCCCGCGGTATCGTATCGAAACCGTACGATCCGGTTCCCATCCGGAAGCACCGCTTCGATCACCGCCTCCAGGCCCGCGCCGAAGCGGACGAGCGTCCCTTCCTTCAGCCGCTTGCCCGGACGGACGATGACCTCCCACCGATCGAGCTCCGCCTGACGGAGCAGCAGAAATTCCGCATCGGCGCCCGGCGTTCCGTCCTCGCGGATCTTCTTTCCGTAAATGCGGGCGGGGATCACCTTGGAATCGTTGATGACGAGCACGTCGCCCGCGTGCAGATAATCGGTGATATCGCGGAAAATCCGATGGGTGATCTCTCCGGTTTTCCGGTCGAGGACCATGAGCCTTGCGTCGTCCCGCCGCTCGGTCGGATGCTGTGCGATCAGCTCTTCGGGGAGCGCATAATCAAAATCCGAGGTTTTGAGCGTGATTGGCTTTAATTCATTTTTTATCATTGCGCATCTGGCTTTCTTAGAACAAAATATTACAATCCATTATAGCATGTAAAGTCTTGCGGTTCAATACCGATTTGTAAATTCATGCAATCCAAATAAGATCCGCCGGCTGACCGCCGGCGGATCTTATTTGAGCTGGAACGTTCCGAATCGGACGAGGCTGCTCTTTGCCTTTACTGCTCCTTCAATACGGAAAGAAATTCCGAAAGATCGCTTTCGATGTCGGCAAGGCTGTCGCAGATGCTTACCCATTCGGTCCAAAAGGACTTGTATGTGCGAACGAGCATGACCTCGGTGAAAGCGACCGAGCGCTTCAGCGCGTCCTCGGAGACCCGCAGCGTCTCGTCGTTTGAGAGCTGCTCCGCTTCCTCCGGCGCCTGCGCCGCTTCGACGGCTTTCCGGTTTTCTTCGGCAAGACGCGCATCCTCGGCGAGCTCCTGCTCTGTTTTTTTCCTTCTGACGGTGATGAGCGCGCGGCTGTAGTAGCCGGCGTCGTATGACTTGTCCTCTTTCGTGACAAGCTCCGAATAGCTCGTCTGGGCCTCGTCTTCCTTTTGGCCGAATTCGAGGTCGAGCTCATAGCCGGGCGCCTCGAATTCGGATGTATGTGCTGCGCACAGCGCCGAAACATCATCTGCAAGCTTCCTTTCCGCCTGTAGGATTTCGGCATCCGATATTTTTTTCCGTTTGATTTCCACCCAAACACATCCTTTCGTTATGGTTTTTAAAATTTTCAAGTTTCAGGGCTCATGTTTTACATCTATTCATAAAAAAATGTTGAAAAATTCTCTTTTTTGTTATAGAATAAGAAAAAGGACAAAAATAAGTGTGGAAAGGACCTTAACATGCCGGCTTATCCAAACGATCAAACGATCACTTTTTCGATTGAAAGCGACAAGGAAAAACAGAACAGGCGGATCCTGCAGGAGGTATACGCCGCTCTGCTGGAAAAGGGCTACAATCCGGTCAATCAGCTTGTCGGCTATCTTCTCTCAGAGGATCCGACCTATATCACCAATCATAGGAACGCAAGAAGTCTTATCCGGAAAATCGACAGGGACGAGCTGCTGGGCAGCATGCTGCGCGCTTATTTACAGATTTAAGAAAAAGCTTTTCTCTGCGGACAGCGCCTGCTCCCTCCCCTTTTTATTATAACGGAAAAGACGCTGGAATTGCAAGTGTTTTTTTCAAAAAGCGGCGGCGGTGAGCAGAATCGGCAGCACTTTTTCATATATTTTGTAAAAATCGGAAGGGGGCAGGGGATTTTTCCCGTAGCCGCATTCGATGGTGAACGCCGGAATGCCGAGCTCGGAGATGACCCAGTCCTTGTAGCCGCCGTAGGAGGCGATCCCTTCGGGTGAGGACACCTGATATCCGCTGACGTTCGCAAAGCATTCGGCGAGCATGCGGGAATCTTTCGGCGCGCTTCCCAGATAATCCCAATAGATCTCCTCTCCCTGTGTGTGGAGGGCGACGGCGCAGTGCAGATTCGGACAGAGAAATCTCGTGAACCGGCAGAGCGCCGAGACCTCCGGTTCGCTTTCCGGGTATTCTCCGCCATAGCGCGTAGGACCGCCGGAATAGATGCCGTGTGCGTGCTCAAGCCTGCGGCATTCATCGAAGCCGGCGTCGTAATTATGATTGAGGTCCACGCCGCGCGCGTTGGCCTGCCAGGAGGAGAAATTGAGATTGCCGCCGTTCATGGAGATCAGGCGGTCCCGCAGCGGTCCCGCCGTTTCGGCGCCGCTGATTTCGATCTCGACTCCGTCCGGATTCAGCATCGGAACGACATAGACCGAACGGTGCGCCAGAATATAGCGGACGTCGAAGCCGCCGGCGATTTTGACGCCGGAGCGTTCCGCGCTCAGCGAATCCTCAAGAAATTTGATCAGAAAAAGCGACGTGATATGCTCCATTCCGTGATGCGCTCCCACCAAAAGGGATGCGCTTTTTCCATGTCCGATGCGCAGATACGGGATATCACGTCCGAGAATGCTCATGCCGATGAGTCCGCTTTCCGTTTCCGGAAATCGTTCCGGTATGGTGCTTAGGTATTCCGTCATGCGCTCGTAGCCGCAGACCGCTTCATAATCGATTTCCAAGATGGGAGAGCTCCTTTCCTGTCGTTTTGCAGATGGAGTTGCAAAAATCATGGGGTCATGACAGTATATGCCGAATCCCCTTCGATTGATAGAGACGAAAAAATTTTTAAAAAATCAAAACAAAAGTTTGATTTTTCGGAAAAAGTATGATATACTGAGAAAAAAGAAGCAAAAGGGAGAAAAAGCAAATGCAAAGTCTGACCGAACGCGAAAGGGAAATCTACCAATATATCTGTGAGACGATGGAGGCGAACGGATATGCGCCGTCCGTACGCGATATCAAGACAGCGCTCGGCATCAAAAGCACGGCGACGGTGCATTCCTATCTTATGAAGCTGGAGCTGAAGGGATATATCCATAAGGAGCAGGGCAAAAGCCGCACGCTGCGCGTTGATGCCGACGGCGTCACCGGCGCTCCGTCCGTCCGGGTACCGATCATAGGACAGGTCGCGGCGGGCCTTCCGATCCTTGCTCAGGAGAATTTTGACGGGTATGTGGATTATTGTCCTCGCAGCGGCATGCCGCGCGGAGAGCTTTTCGCACTGAAAATCAAGGGCGAGAGCATGATCGAGGCGGGAATCATGAACGGGGACTACGTGATCGTGAGCCGCACATGCTATGTGGAAAACGGGGATATCGCCGTGGTCCTCATCGACGATGAGGCGACCGTCAAGACGTTTTACAAGGAAAACGGCATGTTCCGCCTCCAGCCGGAAAATCAAACGATGAAGCCCATTTTTACGAAGGATGTCTATATTCTCGGAAAGGTTGTTGCGAGTTTCCGCTACTATAATTGAAGGCAATGTCGAATCGGATTTTATGCTCGACCGGCACGATGGTCGGCCGGGCCAATGGATATGATTATCATGTGATAATAGAGAATAAGGACCTTCCGCAGGCGGATGGCTTTGAGCTGATGATGCTGAAGGCGTGGTATGATAAGCTGCCCGAGGTGGCATCCGCTTTGGAGAAAGCGGGGGTGCGCACGCCCGCCATCCATTTTGAAAAGGATATCGGCGCCCTGCTGGGACTCGGTTCGGAGGAGGACCATGAGGAAGGACTCCGTCTTTTCCGCATCAACGCCGATATGGCAAGAGCGGTGGGCGCGGAAAAGGCGGTGTTCCATCTATGGGACGGCCGGTTCTCTGAAAAGCAGATTTTTCAGGCGATCGCAGGACTCTCCGAGCTTTATGAGATCTGCGGCAGCCGCGGTGTGGAGCTTGCCGTGGAAAACGTTCCTTCCCGCGCGCCGTCGCCGCTCGACAATATGCGCTCCATCGCGGAGAAGTACCCGCGCGCCCGCTTTACCTTCGATACGCGGCACGCCGCGTATCTGGGACAGTGCGAGGCGTTTTTTGAAAGCGAGCTCTGGCAGGCGCGCATCTGCCACTTCCACGTCAGCGACTATTCAGGAGAAACGGTCCCCGGCATGTGGGGCGTGACCCGTCCCATCCTGCATCCCGGAGAGGGGATCATCGATTTTGAGGCACTGTTCGCAGAGATGCCGGCGTATCACGGCGGCACGGTCACGCTGGAATCTCCCGTGCTTGGCGAGGACGGCTCCCTGGACCTTCCGAAGCTTGTCCGCTCTCTTGCCTATCTGGCGGAAAAAATGAAAGATCATTGAAATTTCTGTGAAGAATTTCGGCGATTTCCTCTTTTGAAGAAAAAAAGGTTGAATTTATGCCGAATGTGTGATACTATATTAAAATCCGAACGGAAACGAGAAATTGATAGACGAGGAGAATTATGAAAAGATTCATTTGTCTTTGCATGGCGTTTGCCATGTGTGCCGCCCTGCTTGCCGGCTGCGGCAAATTTGATATCGATAACGAAGACCTGACGGCATATGTAAAGCTCGGGGACATCGAGAACTTTACCTATGAAGAGGTTTGCAGCCAGTATACGGAACACCGCGAGCAGCTCGCGGAAACGGTGACGTCTTTTTATCCGACGACAGGCTATACGCTCGACTTCCTTGTCAAGGCCGAGCTTGTCGGCGAGGAGGATTCGCTGACGGAGATCGAGGAGTGGACGCACAACACGGATTCCGATTACGTCACAGGCTATGATGTTTACCGCGACAACGCCAACGCGGCGTTCGATTACGGTATCTGCTATAAGGTCGAGGATGTTTCCGAAAATACAACGGCGTCAAGAACGGTGAAAATCGGCGAAGAATTTTCCTTTACCATGGAGCTTGACGACGACTATGAGAATGCGGAGCTTGCGGGCAAGACCGTAAAATTCACCGTCAACGTAAAAAAGGCGATCCCTGTCGTCTATTCGGACAGCTATATTTCCGATAAGCTGCTGTCCTTCTATACCGCAGTGGCCGGGAGCAAGGAGATCATCGAATACGGCGATACGGTAAAAATGGACTTTACCGGAACGGTCGACGGAGAGAAATTCGACGGCGGCACCGCTGAGGATTACTCGATCATCGTCGGAGAGGCCGGCTTTATCGACGGCTTCGAGGATCAGCTCGTCGGACACAAGAACGGGGAAAAATTCGAGATCACCGTCACCTTCCCGGAGGACTATGAGGCAGACGAATCGCTTGCCGGCAAGGAAGCGGTATTTGAGATCGAGATCAAGGACGTTTACAACGACAACGATCTCATCGAGGACAACACGCCGTTCTCCTCGATGTGGGAGCTGAAGGAGGCGTTCCGCATCGAAAGCTACGCGCCGTTTGCCGTGATGGATATCCTTTATGACCGTTCCGAGCTTATCGCATATCCCGAAAAGCTGGTTTCGACGTTCGAAAAGATCTACAAGGACCAGGTGAACCGCCGGATCTCAGAGCAGATCCAGGTCTATGCGCAGTACGGGATGTCCTATACAAAAAAGGAAATGCGTGAGATGCTCTATCCGGACGGCAGCGACAAGACATATGTCGAGGAGTCTGCTAAAAAGGCCGCTTATCAGTATCTGATCGTCAAGATGCTTCAGAAGGAGCTTGGCCTTGAATATACCGATGAGGATTATGAAGAAAATCTTCAGACGATGGCAGAGGAATATACCTCGTATTACGGGGTGGAATACACGGCCAAGGATATCGAGGATCTTTTCGGAGAGGAGATCCTGCGGCTTTCCTTTATTGAGACGCTGGTAAGCGACGTGCTGGCGGAGCGGATTACCGGGATGCCGGAGATCCCTCAGGCGGAGGATTCCCAGACGGAAGAATAAAAAATAAATGCGATGCCGGAGGATGGTCCCCTCCGGCATTCTGTTTGATGAAACGTAACATATTTATTAAATTTTATTGAAAGTATGGAAAAAGGATCGCCATTATGATATAATAAATAAAATAGGGATTTCCTATTTTATTTTGATTCTGTCGGTTGCTGAACGCCGGAGCTCCGGCGTATGACATACGTGCCCTCTCCCGGGCACATCGAAAGGGAGTGAATGAAAGATGGCAATTACAACAGAAACCATAAAAAAGCATACGATGCCCTGCGCGGTCCTGCGCCGCATTGTGGCGTTTCCCGGGATTCCGATGACCGTCGATATGGATAAGGGTCCGGCGAAACGGGTTTTTGAAACAGCGGCAAAGGAAGGAACGCCTGTTTTTCTGGTATGCCAGAAAAATCCTCTGGAGGAGGTCACGGATATAGACGGGGTCTATTCGGTCGGTGTCATCGCGAGGATCAAACAGGTCGTCAAGACGCAGAGCGGACTGTTCCGCGCCATCATCGAGCCGCAGATGCGTGCGGTCCTGACGGGCTTTGACGATGAAAAGCTCCAGACGGCGCATATTTTCGAGAAGCTTGTCATTGAAACGGGGACGGAGCTGCGTTCCCGTGCGCTGCTGCGGGAGATCAAGAGCATCATTGCAGATTTCGCAAAGTATGCGCCGAAATTTTCCAAGGAGTTCTGGCTGCTGTTCGATACCATACGCGATCTTGGGCAGGCGTGCGACTTCGCAGCGGAAAACCTGCTGCCGGAGCCGGAGGATAAGCAGAAGATCCTGGAGGAGTTTTCTCCGTCGGCGCGTGCAGAGAAGCTGATCGATATGCTGGAAGCGGAAAAAAGCGTCATGGAAGAGCGCGTCCATATCAAGCGCGAGGTAGACGAGCGCATGAAGAAAAACCAGCGCGACTATTATCTGCGCGAGCAGCTGAAGGTCATCCGCGAGGAGCTGGGCGAGGATGAGGAGGACCTTGACGACGACGAAATTTCAGAATATTCGGAGCGGCTCGCCAAGGGGAATTATCCGGAATATGTCAAAAAGGCGCTGACAAAGGAGATCAAGCGTCTTTCGCGCGTACCGTTCGGTTCGGCGGAAAATACCGTTATCCGCAACTACATCGAGGTGTGCCTCGACGTTCCGTTTTCCGTTTCTACGGAGGAACGGATCGACATTCCGAAGGTGAAAAAAATCCTGGACGAGGACCATGACGGTCTGGAAAAGGTCAAGGAAAGGATCATCGAGTATCTTGCCGCTCTGAAGCTGAATCCCGACCTGCGCGGTCAGATCATCTGTCTTGTCGGGCCGCCCGGAACGGGAAAAACCTCGATCGCATCCTCCATTGCCAGAGCGACGGGACGGAAGTTTGTCCGTGTGTCGCTCGGCGGCGTCCATGACGAGGCGGAGATCCGCGGACACCGCAAGACCTATATCGGCTCCATGCCCGGCCGGATCGTGAATGCGCTGATCGAAGCGAAAAGCAGCAATCCGCTGATTTTGCTCGACGAGATCGATAAAATGGCAAGCGATATGCGGGGAGATCCTGCCTCCGCGATGCTGGAGGTGCTGGACCGCGAGCAGAACAAAACATTCCGCGACAATTTTATCGAGCTTCCGGTCGACCTGTCGGGCTGTATGTTCATCACGACGGCGAACAGCTTAGATACCATTGCGCGCCCGCTGCTCGACAGGATGGAGATCATCGAGCTCCATGCCTATACGAGAGCGGAGAAATTCGCGATCGCGCGGCACCACCTCATCCCCAAGCAGATGAAAAAGCATGGCCTGCTCGCCCGCATGTTCAAAATGGACGACGACTGCGTCTATGAGCTGATCGACTGCTATACGAGGGAGGCGGGCGTGCGCGGCCTCGAACGCTGCATCGAAAAGTGCTGCCGCCGCGCCGCAAAGATTATTTCCTGCGGCGAGAAAAAGAGTGTGCGCGTCACACGGAAGAACCTTGCTTCTTTTGTGGGAGAGCAAAAGCTTTTGCGTGATCGGATATCCGAGGAAAACGAGATCGGCATCGTGAACGGCATGGCCTGGACGGAGCTTGGCGGCGATCTTCTCCGGATTGAAGCGGTTGCGCTGCCCGGAACGGGACGGCTTGAGCTTACAGGCTCGCTTGGCGATGTGATGAAGGAATCTGCCAAGGCTGCCATCAGCTACATACGGAGCCTTTCCGGAAAGCTCGGGATCGAGGAGGACTTCTATAAGACCCGCGACCTTCATATCCATGTACCGGAGGGCGCCGTTCCGAAGGACGGTCCTTCCGCCGGCGTCGCCATGGTGACAGCGCTGGCGAGCGAGCTTTGCAGGATCCCCGTGCGCCGCGACGTTTCCATGACAGGCGAGATCACGCTCCACGGCAAGGTGATGGCCATCGGCGGCCTGCGCGAAAAAACGATGGCGGCCTATCTTGCCGGCGTGAGGACGATCCTCATTCCGAAGGAGAATGAAAGCGATATCGCGGAAATCGCCGACGAGGTCAAATCTAACGTCGAGATCCGCCTGATTTCCACCGCAGGAGAAGCGCTGGAGATCGCACTGGAACATTCTCCGTTTGAGAAAAAACGCAAAAAAGAGGAGAAGTATGCTCAATACCCAGAATGCCGTCCTTAAAATGACGGCAGGCAGAGCCGACCAGTTCCCGCGCGACGGACTGCCGCAGATCGCGCTTTCCGGACGTTCGAACGTCGGCAAAAGCTCACTTGTCAATACGCTGCTCGGCCGAAAAAGCTTTGCGCGGACCAGCTCGTCGCCCGGCAAGACCGTAACCTTAAATTTTTACGAAATTGACCGCCGGCTCTATCTTGTCGACCTCCCCGGCTACGGATATGCGAGACGCTCCGGGGACAGGCGCCGCAGCTTTTCGGCGCTGACGGAGGCGTATCTCGGTTCGGGCCTTGTCTTCGCCGTATGGCAGTTCATCGACCTCAAGGTCGGACCGACCGAGGACGACATCCTGATGCTGGAGTGGCTGAACGCGAATGCCGTTCCTTATCTTGTGGTGGCGACCAAATCCGACAAGCTCGGCGCCACGGCAAGGCGAATCAACTTTGAGGCGCTGGCGTCTTATCCTCTTTTATTGCCGCCGTATGCGGCGGAGACTGTCCGTACCGTGATGTTTTCCGCGCAGACGGGAGAGGGGCGCGACGAGCTTTTGTCGGTGCTCTCCGGTTATGTATCCCCCAGCGAGGCCCCATAAAATCTTTTCATAAAGGATGCCGAACCTATGTTGTTTGATATTTTTTCCAATCCGAACGCGCTGATTGCGTGTCTGCTTGCGATTCCCGGCGTGCTGCTTGCGCTTTCCGTTCATGAGTGCGCGCACGGCTGGGTTTCCTACAAGCTCGGCGATCCCACTGCGAGAAATCTTGGCAGGCTGACCCTCAATCCTTTGAAGCATATCGATATCCTGGGTCTTATCTGTATGGTGCTGCTCCGCTTCGGCTGGGCAAAGCCGGTGCCGGTCAATGCGAGATACTATAAAAAGCCGCGCCGGGACATGGCGCTGGTAGCCGCCGCAGGACCTGTTTCCAATCTCATCATGTGTATCATCGGAATGCTGCTGCTCTATCTTTCTTATTTGATTTATTCTCTGACGGCGGCAGAGCCGGTTGCGTTCTCTAGTCTGTGGGCGGCGGCTTCGTATAACTGGCCGGAGGTTATGGGCACTGAGGTTTTGTCGGCGAAGCTTATGTATCTGCTCTTTGTCTTTCTTTGGCAGTTTTCCATCCTGAACGTCAGCCTTGCGGTATTCAATCTTTTGCCGATCCCGCCGCTCGACGGATCCCGCATTGCGTATATCTTCCTGCCGTCCAAATGGTATTTCGGCATCATGCGCTATGAGCGGTATATCGTCCTTGCGCTCTTTGTCCTTCTGTGGCTCGGCGCGTTCAGCAATGTGCTGAGCAGCATATCCGGCTGGCTCTTGAGCGGCATCAACTGGCTGATCCGGCTTCTGCCGTTTTTCCGATTTACGTAGCTTTTTTCATTCTGACGCCATGCGGCAGGGGGAGGTCTTTTTCTTGGAACAGCTTGTCTTTAAAACGGAGATCTATGAGGGTCCGCTTGAGCTTTTGCTTGCGCTGATTGCCAAAAACAAGATGGAGATCTTGGACATCAAAATCGCTCCGATTTTCGAGCAGTACATGGCGTACGTTGAAATGATGAAAGAGATGGACATGGAGATCGCGGGTGAATTCATCACGATGGCGTCCGAGCTGATGTATATCAAAAGCCGGATGCTGCTCCCAAGAAAAGAGGAGGAAAGCGACCCCCGCGAGGAGCTTGTCCGCGTGCTGATGGAATACAAAACGGCGAAGGAAGCGGCGGGCTGGCTTTTGGAGCGGGAAAAAAATTTTGCGGGACGCTTTGCCAAGGATACCGACGAGATAAGACCGGACCGCGGCGTGCCGGACGCGATGGATCTTGCTCTTCTGACGCAGGCGATGGAAAGGCTTCTCGTCCGAATGGGCGAGCGCCAGCGTGAGGCGGAGGAAAACCGTCCGATGGATAAGATCACGCCGCTGATTGCAAGACGGACGGTGCCGATATCCGAGAAGATTGTGTCCGTCCTGCGGTTTTTATACCGCCGCAGGAGAGCGCATTTTGACGAGCTGTTCGACGGAGCGTCGAGCCGCTCGGAGATCGTCGCGATCTTTTATGCTGTTCTGGAGCTTTTGAAGGCGGAACGGATCACCCTTGAGAAGGAGCCGGGGGATTTGACAGGTTCCAATGTGATCTTGAATTTCAGCTTTGAACACAGGAGAAAAACGGAGGTGAGCGCGAATGCTGCCGGATGAGGGAAAGATGCTCACGCGCGAGGAGATCAAGCGTATTATCGAAGCGGTCCTTTTTGCCGCAGGGCATCCCGTGACCTTTGCGAAGCTTGCGGAGGTGACCGGCGTTTCCGAGGAGGAGATTCGGCAGATCGTGACGGAGTATGCCGCAGAATACGAGGCTGCCGGTCTTGCGCGCGGTATCCAGCTTCTGACGCTGGGCGGAGCGTGCCAGCTTGTTACCAAAGAGGTGTTTTCCGAATATATCAAGGAGGCGCTTGGTATTCGGGACGGCGGCAATCTTTCCAAGGCGTCGCTTGAAACGCTCGCGATCATCGCGTACAATCAGCCTGTCACTCGTTCTTATATCGATCAGGTCCGCGGCGTCGACAGCGCGTATTCTGTCGGGGTCCTGATGGAACGAGAGCTGATCGAGGAAAAAGGCAGGATGGATGTGCCGGGACGTCCGCGTCTTTACGGTACGACGGAGGCATTCCTGCGGGTATTCGGGCTTTCCGACCTTTCTGAGCTGCCGCCCCTGCCGCTTGCGGACGGCGGAACGTTATGATCGGGTGGCTCGTGGCGGCGGCGGTGCTTGCCTTTTTTGTCTTTCTTTTTACCGTGCCCGTCCACATTACCATATCGGCGAATGAGAATGTGCGCGTCTGGCTTCGGATTCTTCTTGTGAGGCTGCCGCTGTTCCCGGCAGGACAAAAGAAGCGTCCGAAGAAAGGAAAACAAAAACAGAAGGCGCCCGCTGAAAGAAAGCCGCGGAAAAAGAAGCCGGCGAAGGAGAAGCGGAGTATTCTGCATACGATCCGACTTGTCATGAAGATTGCGGCAGCCGTTATAAAAAAGCTCTCGCGGCATCTTCGCATCCGCGTGTATCGCTATGAGGTTTCCGTCGCGGCGGGGGACGCTGCAAAAACCGCGATCCTTTATGGTGCCGTCACAGGACTTTCCAGCAATTTGTTTGAGCTTTTAGAAAATACCGCTAATTTTAAGGTGAAGCGAAGGGCTCCCGTCAATGTGTATGCGGATTTTGTCGGAGAAAAAACAAAGGCCGATATCAAAATCGATTTTTCCATCAATTTATGGGGCGCTCTTGCAACGCTTCTTGCAGCAGGGATCGCATTTGTCAAAAATAAAAACAGCAAGCCTGATGAGCAGAAAGGAAGCACCGAACATGGATAATCAGAAAAACGCACAAAAAAACAAAATCAGCGAGCTTATCGAATCCTCTCTTGACAGCATCCGCGAGCTTGTGGACGCAAACACCATCATCGGGGAACCGATCGTGACGGCATCGGGGACGACCATTATACCGGTATCAAAGGTATCCGTCGGCTTTGCAGGCGGCGGAAATGATTACGCGGGGAAAAATTCTGCCGCAGCCGGCAAAAACAATTTCGGCGGCGGCGGCGGGACAGGCGTTTCGGTAACGCCGGTCGGTTTTCTTGTGGTCAGTGCTGACGGCGGCGTCGAGCTTTTGAATATGAAAAATCCGACCGGCTCGTCGGATCTTGGCGCATCCATTGAAAATATTGTCGACAAAGCGCCGGACATCATCGCCAAGATCAAGGCGATGTTCGATAATAAGAAAAAGAAAAAAGAAGAAAAGAAGGCAGAAGAGGAAGCCGCGTCCGAAGAAGCGGAGGCAGACGCTGCCGCGGCATCGTCTTCGGACAAAAACGCCTGACCGGCACTTGTTTTGCGTTGTGAAACGAATAGAATCGAAGGCTTCTCCATATCAATAAGGAAAAAAAGTAGGGGAAGCTTCGATGGATAAATTCACACGTTTTTTTGCGATTTTGCTGGCGGTGCTGTCTTTTGCACCGCTTATGGTTCGTGCGGACGCAGCGCCTTCTGTGTCCGCCTCCTGCGCTGTTCTGATCGATGCGTCGAGCGGGCGGGTCCTGTTTGGGAAAAATGAAAATGAGCGCCGCGGCATGGCCAGTACGACGAAGATCATGACGGCGATCGTGGCGCTTGAAAATTCGGAGCTGGACAAGCTCGTTACCGTTGCACCGGCCGCGGTCGGCGTGGAAGGATCTTCGGTCTATCTTTACGCCGGAGAGGAGGTCACGATGGAGACGCTTTTGTATGCGCTGATGCTGCAAAGCGCCAATGACGCAGCGGCGGCGATCGCATATGACATCGCCGGCGGGATCGAGTCCTTTGCCGAGATGATGAACGATAAAGCGCGGGAGCTGGGACTTTCCGACACGCATTTTATGAATCCGCACGGGCTGGACGATGAAAACCATTATACCACTGCGCTTGAGCTTGCGAAAATTGCTGCCTATGCGCTAGAAAACGATACCTTTGCCGAGATCGTCGCGACGGAGAAAAAGGTCATCCCGCTTCACAATTCCAGCGCATCAAGACTGCTTGTCAATCACAACAGGCTTCTGCGCAGCTATGAGGATATTATCGGCGTCAAGACCGGATTTACCAAAAAATGCGGCAGGACGCTTGTCTCCGCCGCCGAGCGGGACGGCGTGCGTCTGATTTGCGTCACGCTCAACGACGGAGACGACTGGCGGGATCACCGCGCGCTTTTGGATTGGGGCTTTTCCCTGTATGAAAGGGAAACGCTTGCGCGGGCAGGGGAGCTGTCTTATGAGATCCCGGTCTGCGGAGGAGAAGCGGACAGCGTCGCGGTTTCCAACGCCGACGCCTGCGATGCGGTGCTGCCTCGGGAGCATGGGCCCGTATCCGTGCGCGTGGAGCTGCCTCGCTTCGTTTATGCAGGCATTGAGAAGGGCGACCGGATCGGGACGGCATATTTTCTGTCAGACGGACAGGAAATTGGCTCGGTCCCGCTTTATGCGGAGGAATCGGTTTGCTCTGCGCCAAAAGAAAAGACGTTCTGGCAGAAGGTTTTCCCGTTTGCCGGGTAGAGAAAAAGGAGTTGTCACATGAGTGAGATGCGGCTGCAAAAATATCTTTCTGAGCAGGGGATCCTCTCGCGGCGTGCAGCCGAGGAGGAGATCCGGCGGGGAGGAATAACGGTCAACGGCGTTCCGGCTGTTTTGGGAATGAAGATCGACCCTGGGCGGGATACGGTCCTGTACCGGGGCAAAAAGATCGGCGCGCCGGTGCGGCATGTATATCTCATGCTGAACAAGCCGCGCGGCTATGTGACAACCATGTGTGACGAGGAGGGGCGTCCCTGCGTTGCGCAGCTTGTCGAGGACGTTGGCACGCGGGTATATCCGGTCGGCAGGCTCGATTTTGATTCTGAGGGACTGCTGCTCTTTACCAACGATGGCGAGCTTGCCAACCGGCTTACCCACCCGCGCTATCATAAGTCCAAAGTTTATCATGTGAAGCTGCGCGGAGAGGTCCCATCCGAGAAAATCACGGCACTTTCCCGTCCGATGGAGATCGATGGGTATCTTACGAAGCCTGTCCATATTTCCATTGTGACGCGGAAAGAGGACTTTACGGTGCTCGCCATGGAGCTGTTTGAAGGGCGGAACCGGCAGATCCGGAAGATGTGCGAATCGCTGGGGCTTGCGATTTTATCTCTGAAGCGGATTTCCATCGGAGAGGTGAAGCTCGGAAATCTCGCGCCGGGCAAGTGGCGATATCTGACGCGCTCGCAGGTGGAGTCCTTAAAAAAGTAAGAACGCGCAAGTGCGGGAAGAAAGAGGGACGATTATGCTGGAAATCAAACCGATTGCGGACAAAACCGCGCAGAAGGCGCTTTGTGAGCTCTGCGGGATCCCTTATCGTGCGGCGGCGCTTGCCTATTCCGCCTACGACAACGGCGCGCCTGTCGGTATTTGCCAATTCCGGATCATCGAGGACGCCGGTCATCTTTACGATTTATGCAATACGGCGGGCGTCCAGGATATGGAGGCGCTTATCATCATGGGCAGAGCAGCGCTGAATTTTATCGATCTGTGCGGCGTCCATAAGGCGTATTTCGAGAGCGAAAAGGATGAGGCGGCGAAGGCGGTCGGCTTCCGTGAGCGGGACGGCAAACGCTTTATCGATCTTACCGGGATGTTTGAAAGTCCTTGCGCTTCCCGCGAGAAAAAATGATTTTACAATTCGCTCATAATTTGTGGTTTACAAAAGAAACGGATTTTGTTATAATAGAAGTAGAAAGCAAATGGAGGAGATTCCGATGTGATGTGGATGGCCGCTTGTATAGATTAACCTGACAAATCGGAGGACATAAAATTGATCATTCAGCTGGAAGAAGCGAAGAGAACGCTTCAGGGATTAAAGGGCGATGTCGAGGAACTCGGCTCCGCTCTGAAAATAGACAGGCTCCGTGACGAGGCGGAGGAGCTGGAGCAGAAAACGCTCATGCCGAATTTCTGGGAGGATACAGAAAATTCGGGAAAGATCCTGCGGGAGCTCAAGCGCATCAAGAACACGCTGGAGGAGTATACGGCGCTTCGGCAGTCGCTGGAGGATACGCTGACGCTTGCCGATATGGGCATTGAAGAGAATGACGAAAGCGTGACCGAGGAGGTCACGTCGGAGGTAGAGAAGATTCAGGCGGGCGTGGAGCGCATGCGGCTGGAAACGCTTTTGTCTGGCGAATACGACGCCTGCAATGCGATCGTTTCTTTGCATCCGGGCGCCGGCGGTACCGAGGCGCAGGACTGGGCATCCATGCTGTATCGGATGTATACGCGCTGGGCGGAGAAGCACGGCTTCGGCGTCAAGCTGCTCGACTGGCTGGACGGAGACGAGGCGGGGCTGAAAAGCGCGACCATGCTGGTCGAGGGGACCAACGCTTACGGATATCTCAAGAGTGAGCACGGCGTACACCGGCTCGTGCGCATCTCTCCGTTTGATGCGTCCGGCCGGCGGCACACGTCGTTCGCTTCCGTAGAGGTGACGCCGGAGCTGGACAATGATACCGATATCGAACTGAAAGACGAGGATCTGGAGATCACCGCACATCGTTCCAGCGGGGCGGGCGGCCAGCATATCAACAAAACGGATTCTGCGATCCGCATCGTGCATAAGCCGACAGGGATCGTGGTGGGCTGCCAGACGGAACGCAGTCAGCTTCAAAACAAGGAAACGGCGCTCCGTATGCTGAAAAGCAAGCTCGCAGAGATCAAGGCGCGGGAAAACCTTGACAGGATCGAGGATATCCGCGGAGAAAAGGCGAATATCGAATGGGGCTCGCAGATCCGCTCTTATGTGTTTATGCCGTATACGCTGGCAAAGGACAGCCGTACCGGTTATGAGGATGGAAACATATCTGCTGTCATGGACGGGGATATCGATGGTTTTATCAATGCTTTTTTAAAAAGCAAAGCATAAAATAAAAGCAAAATCCAAAAATATATTATGAAAGGGGACTTTACCATGTTTAAGAAAACCAAACTTTATGTCGGGGTATCGCTGATTGTTCAGGCGGTCACCTCTCTTGTGATGTTCTTTATCCTGCTGGGCAAGAAAAAGAGCATTGCCGGCGCGTTTCTCGCCCTTGCTGCCGTCAGCGGCGCTGCGGGCGGGTATCTCATTTATGACTGCAAAAAGGATGCTGGCCTTGATTACGAATGTATGGACTGTGACTGTGATTGCGACGACTGCGACGGAGATGACCTCGACCTTGACGGCGAGCTTTTCTCCCGTGATGAGGAAAACGCAGAAGAAGAAAAAGACGAGAACGAATAAACATCAAAGATGCAGAAACGGGCTGACCTATGGTCAGCCCGTTTCTGCATCCTGAGACAGAAAAGCGAATGAAATCATGCAGCCGTAAGCTTGCAGGCTGTGCGGATAGGAAACAGGACAGAAAAACGGAGATTGCTTTTCAGTCCCGTTTGCCGCTGACGCCTCCGGCAAACGGGCGGGGAAGGAGGGAATCGCTTTGTACTGTCTGAAAAGAGAAAAGGGCCGGCGCGGAAAATGGCTGCCTTTCCCCTCTGACAGAGCTTATGAAGTCATTTGCTGCCGCATGTTTCAGCGTCAGAAAGGCTGCCTTTGATAAAATCCAAAAATTTCATCACAGCCGCCGAGGCGGGCTGGTATTTTTTCCATACCAGGACGCTGGATGCGGTAAATTCGGGATAAAAGGGCTTGAAAACGATATTGGGATTTTTGTATAAAGAAACGGCGCCTTCGATGGTAAGCGCTGCGCCGAGTCCGCAGTCTACGAGCATTGCCGCATTATAAATGAGGTTAAAGGTGACGTAAATATCAAGCTTGTCATACACGTCGCCGAACCAAGCGGAAACGCCGAGAACGGAATCCCGCGCCGAGGTAAATATCTTATAGCCGATGAGGTCCTGTGCGGTCAGATATTCCTTTTCGGCCAAAGGACTTGAGCAGGGAACGATGGCGCCATACCGCTCCTTATCCTTCAATCGGATAAATTCATATTTGGAGAGGTCGGAAGGTTCGATCAAAATACCGATATCGAGCAGTCCCTTGTCCAGCCGTTCTCTGATGAAATCGGCGTTATTTGAATATAGATTGAATTTTACATCGGGATATCGTTCACTGAAAACGCGCATGGCTCCGGCAAGCCTTCGCATGGTTTCCGCCTCGCCGCTTCCAATGGAAATGACGCCGCTTACCGCTAAAGGGTTGTGCTTGAATTCATTTTCCGTTTTCTCCGTTAGATCGAGGATCTCCTGCGCGCGGCGGTGGAAAAGGAGACCTGCATCCGTCAAGGTAACATGGCGCCGTCCTCTTACGAACAGCGTGGTGCCGAGCTCATCTTCGAGCTGTATCAGCGCGCGGGAAAGGGCAGGCTGCGACAGATGCAGGATTTCCGATGCGCGAGTGATATTTCCTTCATGGGCTACCGTGAGGAAATACTTTAATGTGCGATATTCCATCATGTTTCTCTCCGAAAGCCATTGGCTGTATATAATTTTAAATACCTGGTTTTTGTGAGCAAAAACCAGTGGAAAATAAGAAAAAGCCGATCCTTGAAAGGATCTGCTTTTTCCGGGCTATGTATCTCATCCATCGGAATCGATGAACTTAGCTTCTGTTTTTTCTCAGAATGTTCATGATGTCGTCGAAATCGCTGTCTGAAATGAGCGATTCCTTTTCGTCAGAGGCGATGGATGCCTTCGGCGTCTCCTCCGTTCTTGGCTTGGCCGAAGAAGCTGCCGCAAACGAAGAGGAAGCGGTCTGCGGACGCGCTGCCGTCGCGGAAGCCGGCGCTTTGGCCGCTCCGCCGGAAGCGTTTTCGTCTGACTTGAATCCGGTGGCGATGACCGTTACCTTGATGGTATCTTCCAGAGAATTATCGAAGGTCGCACCCCAAATGATGGTAGCCTCCGGATGCGCTTCGTTGGAAATCATGGAAGACGCCGTCTCTACCTCGTCAAGGCTGATGTCGGGAGATGCGGTGATATTGATCAGAATTCCCGTAGCGCCGGAGATCGAGGTCTCAAGCAGCGGGCTTGTTACGGCCATCTTTGCGGCGACCTCGGCCTTGTCTCTTCCTGTTCCGGTCCCGACGCCCATGTGAGCATATCCTGCGTTGCGCATGACGGACGATACATCCGCAAAGTCGAGATTGACGATTCCCGGGATGTTGATCAAATCGGAAATACTCTGTACGCCGTGACGGAGCACATCGTCTGCATATTCAAACGCATTGGCGAGTGTAATCCTGTTTTCGGAGATCTGTTTGAGTCTTTCATTCGGGATGACGACAAGAGAATCCACGAATTCGCGCAGGCAGACGATACCGTTTTCCGCCTGAACCATGCGCTTTCTTCCCTCGAAGGAGAACGGCTTTGTTACAATACCAATGGTCAGGATCCCCATATCCTTGGCGACCTTGGCGACAATCGGCGCCGCTCCGGTCCCTGTGCCGCCGCCCATGCCGGTCGTGATGAACACCATGTCGGACCCGCGGATGATGTTGGAAATATCCTCGATATTTTCTTCCGCCGCCTGCTTGCCGACATCCGGATTGGAACCGGCACCGTGTCCTTTGGTAATCTTTTCTCCGATTGCAATTTTGGTCGGCGCGCTGGATGTGAGAAGAACCTGCTTGTCACAGTTGATCGTCACGAAATCGACGCCCTGAATGTTGGACTCAATCATGCGGTTGACAGCATTTCCGCCGCCGCCGCCGACACCGATAACTTTTATCTTAACGCCGCTGTCGTAGTTAGAATTGAATTCAAATCCCATTTTTTTATATTCCTCCTGCCATTGTTCTCGATAATGGTACACATTAACTATTGTAATATGTTTTTTGTTTATTTGCAAGATGTTTTTTGAAAAATATTCTTAAAAACGCAAAAAAAATTATTAAAATCGACCAAAATATCCCCTATTGTACAAATAGTGGGGCGAAATAGAAAAAATTCCAATGAGAAATCACTCTTCCTTTGTGACGCCGGTGATTTCAAAGGAAGCCTCTCCCGGCTTTGCCGCATATATGGTGCCGGAGGCTCCGTACATATTTTCGGAAAGGTACTGGACCGCCCTCAGGCTGAATTCTATTTTTTCCGCCAGCCGCTCGCTGTTTCCATAGATCAGCTTATATTTGTTCGCTATATCTGCCGTTATGTTGAATTTTTCTGAGACATCCAGCAGGGAAAGCGGCTCCTCGAAAGAGAAGCTCTGAAAGGTCGTAAGACATTCCCGAGCGGCCGCTGCGTCGGATTCATCCGTGAAGGTCAGCGTTTTTCCGACCTCACAGGCCTTGATTTCGGGCAGGATCAGATGGGTGACGGCTTTTTGCGCGGCGGAGGCTTCCTCTGGGAAGACTTCCAGCACCAAGAGCGAATCGGAGAGGATCCAATAGGCGCCGTCATATTCGGTGTAATAGAGCGGTTCATATTCTTCAACGACGATATGGAGCTCCGCCGGAAGGCGCCGCTTGACGGTCACGCTCTTGATATAGGGGCTGATGGCCTTTATGTCGGCGGCGATTTCCGACTTGTCGATCGCATATTGGTGTCGGCCGGCTTTGATCCCTGCCGCCTCGAGAACGCTTTGCTCCGATACGGCGGAGGCGTTTTCGACAACAACGGTTTGAATTCGACATCCGGATAAAAATAAAATGACAAGGAGTGCTGTGACGGCGCAGAAAAGAAACACAATGAGAGCATTGCGCCGCCGCAGACTTTTTCCCGTGACCGCAGCGGCCCTTGCGGGACTCGATTTTTTCATGTCTTTCTTTCCGCCTTTCTGCTGCCCGGCTGAGAGCAGCAATTTTAATATAGGCGGACGTGTTTGTCCGTCCGCCTCTGTTAATTTTCTTTTTTTCTGAGGAGCGTGAGGACGTCGCGGCTGACGAGCATGCGCAGGTCCGCATAGATTTCCTCTTTGGAGTTGGGGTGGGCAAAGGACTGGATGGCCTTTGAAAGGCGCCGCGCCGTTTCCTTGTTGTAGAGAATGTCGCAGACACTGTCATATAACGCGTTCGGCGTCAGATATTTTTCCTCCAGCAGAATGGCGGCGCCGGCGTCTGCGAGGCGCTTGGCGTTTTCGTACTGGTGGTTGTTTACGACGTTGGGAGAGGGAATGAGGATACAGGCGCGTCCGAGCAGCGCCATCTCGGAGATGGTCATGGCGCCCGCACGGCAGATCACCGCATCCGCCGCTCTTTCCCAAAGCGGCATGTCATAGATGTATTCCAGCAGACGAATGTTCGGACATGTGTCAAGTCCATATTCTGCCGCTTTTGTCATCGCCGCCTCATGCTCGATTTTGCCGGTCGCATGGATGTGAAAAATTTCCGGATGCTTTGCTGAAAGACTCCGCATGAGTCCCAAGATTTCCTCATTGATTCGTTCGGCGCCGAGACTGCCTCCGAAGGACAGGATGATCTGCCGCGTTCCGGCGGGAATCCCGAGCTGCGCCTTGAGGTCTCCTTTTGTTTCCGTGGAGGGCGGAGAGATCAGCGGATTTCCGACACAGAGGATTTTTTCCTTTTCCTTCAGGCAGTCGGCGGTAGAGGGAAAATTCGTATAGATGCGGTCGACCTCTTTTTCCAGCATTTTGACCGCCTTGCCGGGGATTGCGTTGGATTCGTGGACAGCTGTGGGGATCCCGAGCCTTGCGGCGGCATGCAGCAGAGGCCAGCAGAGGTATCCGCCGGTGCCGATCACGATGTCCGGCTCGAATTCGAGCAGCAGCCGCTTCGCCTTATGGGGTGCGGTGAAATAGTAATAGGCGGTTTTGAGATTGGCAGGAGAAAGGCTGCGGCGCAGGCCGCGCATCTCGATGTGATAGATGGGGTATCCGGCGTTGGAAACCAGCTTGTTTTCCAGTCCTTTTTTGGTTGCGATAAAGGCAATTTCCGCGTTTTTATCATGATCCCTGATGGTGTTGGCGATGGCGATGGCGGGATTGATGTGTCCGCCCGTGCCGCCGCCGGCAAGAAGAACTTTCATGCGCGAGGGTTCCTTTCCATAGAGTCGATCGAAGATTGGTTTTCGCTTTTTACCCGTTCTCCGGAGGAGAAGCGGGAGATGGATAAAATAATGCCCATTTCCGCGAGCTGCATGACGAGTGCGGTCCCGCCGTAGCTGAAAAAGGGAAGGGCGATGCCTGTTGTCGGAATGGTGGTGGTGACGACCGCGATGTTAAGCAGCGCCTGGAGGCCGACCTTTGCCGTAAGTCCCGCGAC
This sequence comes from uncultured Clostridia bacterium, assembly GCA_944381075.1. GTDB lineage: Bacteria > Bacillota > Clostridia > Oscillospirales > CAG-272 > QALR01. The sequence continues at coordinate 88,571 of CALWJT010000016.1, read as the reverse complement.
AAGCAGGGAAGAAAAGGTGTCCGGCGCTTTTTTTGCGATATGGAAGCCGCGCCAGATAAGCATGACGAAAAGCGCGATCAGCGCAAGCGCGCCGATAAGTCCCAGCTCCTCGCATACAATGGCGAAGATAAAATCGTTTTGAGGCTCCGGGAGCCACAGATGCTTTTGATAGCTGTTTCCAAGTCCTACGCCGAAAAGGCCGCCTGAGCCGATGGCAAGCAGGCTTTCATAGGGCTGATAGCCCTTGCCGAGCAGGTAATCCTCCGGATGCAGCCATGCGTCGATGCGCGCCTTGGTATAATCGGTAAACAGAATGATGCCAAGCGCAGCCGTTCCAAAAACGCCCGCGATGCCGCCGATCCACTTGATGCTGGCGCCCGACATGAAGATCATACATGCGCCGAGGATGAAAAGAATGATGGTGCCGGACATATGCTTTTCCAGCGCGACGGTGACACAGACAAGGCCGATCATACAGGCGGGGATGAAGATCCCGTACTTGAAGGTTTTCATTTTTGCTGCAAATTTGGATATGTACAGCGCCAGAAGAAGAACAAGAGCGAATTTCATGATCTCCGACGGCTGGAATCGCAGCGGACCAAGCTCTACCCAGCGCTTTGCTCCTTTTGCGGCGGATCCGATGCCGGGCAGGAAAACACACCAGAGAAGCAAATAGCTGACGCCGAAGATCGGAAGCGTCATTTTTTTGAGGAACCCGTAGTCGACGACGGACATTCCGACCATTGCAAGGATTCCGATCACTGCCCAGACAAGCTGCTTTTTAATAAAATAGAAGCTGTCTCCTCCCATATTGGCTTTGGCGTATACATAGCCGGAGGAGGACACCATGACTGAGCCGAAGCACACGAGCAAAACGACCAAAATCAAAAAGGGCTTGTCAACGCCGCCGCGGACGCGGTAGACCGTCGTCTCATCGGAGCTGACAAGCTCACGCAGGAATTTTTTGACTGGATGGCTGTTTTTGGCAGGCGCCGCAGGAATCCGGCGCCCTTCCTGTTCTGTTTTTTCACCCATTCTTGCCACCTTAGCACCTCTTATCTATCTTTCTTTATAAATATAGTGTAATGGCTTTCCTTACAGAAAGCAATAGGAAAAGATTCCCATCACGGCAGTAAGAAGGATTCCGGCCGCCGCGATGGCAGGCTCGCTCCAGCCGCATTTTTCAAAATGATGATGGATGGGCGCCATTTTGAAGAGTCTTTTCCCATGTGTCAGCTTAAAGAATCCGACCTGAAGAATGACGGATGCCGCCTCTATGACGTAAAAGAGTCCGACGATGAGGATAATCAGCGGAACGTCCAAGAGAAAGGCAAGGCCCGCGACCATCCCGCCGAGGAAGAGAGAGCCGGTATCCCCCATGAAAACCCTTGCAGGATGCCAATTATATACAAGAAATCCGACGCAGGCGCCGAAGGTCATTCCCGCAAGAACGGCAAGGGTAAGGTCGCTGCCATGTCCGGCGGAAAGCAGTGCCGGCAGACGGAAGCCGCACACGGCGAAGAATGCAGCGACGACCGCGGTAACGGAAGCGCAGAGCCCGTCGATGCCGTCCGTCAGATTGACGCTGTTGTTGACACCTACGATGAGAAGAATGGCGAAGCCGTAATAGGCAATCCCAAGATCAATGGTTTTGTCGAGGAAAGGAAAGACCACTTCTGTATCAAGATCCCCATAGAGCGTCATGAGAAGGAGATACGCCGCGGCAACGATGACCTGGAAAAGAAATTTCTGATAGGCGCGCAGTCCTTCGTTTTGGCGTTTCAAAAGCTTGGCGCGGTCGTCGATGAAGCCGATGGCACCGAAGGCGGCGGCCATGCCTAATGTGATCCAGACGCGGATAAGGTCTTCTTTCGGAAAAACAAAGAAGGAAAAGAGGATGCTCACGATAAGAATGGCAGCAATGAAGAAAAGTCCGCCCATGGTGGGCGTCCCCTCCTTTGACTTGTGCCATCTCGGTCCGATCTCCAGGATCGGCTGGCCCATCTTTCGGCTGATCAGTGCAGGGATGAATTTTTTTGACAGGAGTACTGTCAGAAGCAGGGTTGCGACAACCGATAAAATGAAAGCCTTCAGCATGTGTTCTCTCCGTTAAATCAATTTGATCACTCTCTCGAGCTCCATAGCGCGGCTTGCCTTGAAGAGCACCGCGTCTCCCTTTCCGATGATGGATTTGATAAGCTCCGCCGCAGTTTCGGCGTTTTCCGTATCCTCGATCATGGTGATCTGGTCTTTCTTCATGCCTGCGGCAAGCGCGCCCTCGGCGATATCACGCGCGGCCCTGCCAAATGTGATAAGACGCTCGACGCCTTTTCTTGCCGCTTCGTTTCCGATGTCAAAATGTGCCTGCTTCGATACGTGTCCGAGCTCCAGCATGTCGCCGAGTACGGCGACAGGACGAAGCTTTTTCTTTTTGGCGGTATGGCAGAGGACGTCGAGGCCCGCGGACATGGATTCCGGATTGGCGTTGTAGCAGTCCTCGATGACAGTGATCCCGTTTTTCTCTTCGATATGCTGTCTCATTTCGGCAGGAGAAAAATTGAGAAGCCCATAGCGGATCTTTTCCTCCGGAACGCCGAGCAGGATGCCGCATACGCAGGCGACAAGCGCGTTGTAGATGTTGTGGCGTCCGATAACGTTGACCCGCACATTATTCATGATTTCGCCGTCGTGCAGGCGAATGTCGAACAACATATGCTCCGCGAACATGCGGATGTTCTTCGCGCTGTAGGTGCAGTCCTCATTTTCGATTCCGATATAGATCTTGCAGATGCCGTCGGCTCGTACATCACGCAGCAGAGGATCGTCCCCGTTGAGGATGAGAATGCCGCCCGGCTTCATGCCGTCGATGATCTCCATCTTGGCATCGCGGATGTTTTCTCTGGAGCCGAGACTTTCGATATGCGCGGTCCCGATGCCTGTAATAACGGAAATGTCCGGTTCTGCAATCTTAGAGAGCTCGGAGATCTCGCCGCGGTGATTCATTCCCATTTCCACAACAAGCGCCTTATGGACGGCGGTAAGTCCGAACAGCGTCAGCGGAAGTCCGATCTCATTGTTGAAGTTGCCATGGGTTTCGTTCGTTTTATATTTTGTGTCGAGAACGGAATAAATAAACTGCTTGGTCGTCGTTTTTCCGACGCTTCCGGTCACAGCGACTGAAATGGTGCGGAAAAGCTGCTTATAGGCATGGGCGATTCTTCCGAGTGCGCGCGTGGTGTTTTCCACAACGACACAGGGAAGGGGACAGTTTTCCGGAACGTGATCCACAACGGCAAAGACCGCTCCTGCTTTTGCCGCGTCCGAGAGAAAGTCGTGACCGTCGAACTTATCCCCCTTTAACGCGATAAAGGCGTCTGCTTTTTTTGTGGTTCTGGAATCGATGCTGATCCCGTAGGCCGTAAGGCTGCCGTCGGATGTCCCGCTTATGGTCCCGCATGCGGATCTTGCGAGCGTTTCAATGGTGATTCCGCTGTCATTCAGGCTGAGATACATTTTTTCATCCTATCCTTTTAGTATTTGATATACGATCTCCCGTTCGGAAAAAGTATGCTTTCCGAATCTATCGCAGATATAGTTTTCATGTCCTTTACCGGCAAGCAGGATAATTTCGCCTGCCTGCGCGTGGGTTACGGCATATTCGATCGCTTCTTTTCGGTCGGTGATGCAGGTGTGGGTTTTCCTTTTCATTCCGGCGGCGATGTCGGAAATGATGTCCTGCGGCGCCTCGCTTCGCGGATTATCGCTTGTGACGATGACAAAATCGGCGTTTTCCTCTGCTATATGCCCCATTTCCGGACGCTTGCCTCTGTCCCGTTCCCCGCCTGCACCGAACAGTACGGTGAGCCTCCCTGTGAGCGGCCGAAGCGCCGATAAAGCTTTTTCCAGCGCGTCCGGCGTGTGAGCGTAATCGATAAAAACGGAAAAATCCGTGCCGGTGGGAAGCTTTTCGAGCCGTCCGGGCGGAGCGGTGAGCTTCTTTGCCGCTTCGGACAGCGCCTTTGCCGGGATCCCTGCCAGTCTTGCCGCCGCGATGGCTGCCGCACTGTTGTAAAGGTTGAATCCGCCGATGAGCGGGGTTTCCACCGGGATGTGCTCGCCTTCATAGGTATGCAGAAGGAAATAGGAACCATGAGCCGTACACCGGATGGAATCGAAGAAGAACTCTGCGTTCTGATTTTCCCCGGAATAGTAATATACGCTGCCTTGCGCCGCAAAACCCATATACCGCGCCATGGCGTCATCCTGGTTGAGAAGGGAATTCTGACAGCTTCGAAACAGGCCTGCTTTGGCGTTCCGGTATGCTTCCCATGTTTTGTGATAGTCCAAATGGTCTCGCGAGAGGTTGGTAAAAATTCCTGTTTCAAAGGAAAGTCCGAACAGCCGGTCCTGCGAGATGGCGTGGGAGGATGCCTCCATGACGGCGAGCTCTGTGCCTGCCTTTTTCATTTCCAGAAGCAAAGGGTACAGCTCCTCCGGAGGAGGCGTTGTATAATCGGAGGCCGCGCTGTGCGTCCCATCCGAATATTCTACCGTACCGATAAGGCCTGTGCGATGTCCCGTCATGCGAAATAGCTCAGAGAGAAAATAGGAGACTGAGGTCTTGCCGTTGGTCCCCGTAACGGCGAAAAGCCGAAGCGCTTTCTGCGGCTCGCCCAGAGCGCGGCTCCATGCGAGCGCGTAGGCGCGGCGTACATTTTCGACCTCGATGACGGGAATGCCCATGCGGCTGGTTCGTTCTGTGCCGCCCTTTTCCGTCACGACCGCCGAAGCGCCGGCGTGCTTTGCTTCTCCGATATAGGAAAAGCCGCTTTGTTTTGTTCCGTCCGTACAGAAGAAAATGTCGCCGGACGTGATCTTCCTGGAATCCCGGCAGGGCATGCCGACGGGGAAGTCGGCGGCGATGCCGGAGGTAAGGATTTCATTTGGATAAAGAATTTGTGAAAGACGCATATGCCCTCCGGAACACTTGGATTTTTTCGTGTGACATCCGGTTTTTGCGTACTTCCTTTTTTTGCGCCGCTAATCAGCGGTATCCATGTGCCGGAATTCTACGGTGATGACGGTCCCTTTGGAGGCGATCGTTCCGGCGGGGAGGGATTGGTCGACCGCGACGGCGCCTGAGCCTCCGGTCGCGCCGGTTATGTGGATGTTGAAGCCGGCGTCCGTCAGAGCCTTGTTGGCCTGTGCGGCAGTTTTTCCAATGATATTGGGAACCACGGCCGTTTTTTCGGCTGCGACTTCGCTGGTATAGAGGATCACTTTTCCGTTTTCCTTGGAAAGCGTGCTTCCGGAGGCCGGAACCTGATTGATGACGCTGGTTCCGTCTCCAACGACCTCATAGGAAAGTCCCGAGGCGTTTAAGCGGCTGATGGCCTCGTCGAGCGACATGCCGCGGAAGTTTGCAAGGTCCATTTCCATCGAGGCAAGCTCGCTTTCGGTATATTCCGGCTCGATTCCGAGGTAGGGAAGAACGTCGGCGAGCAGCTTGGATACATAAGGCGCTGCGACCGTGCTTCCGTAAATGGAGCCGATGGTCGGTTCGTCTACGATGATGATGCAGACGACCTGCGGGTCATCTGCCGGCGCGTAGGCGACGGTGGAGGCGATTCTTTTATTGGTGGTCCCTTTTTCGGAGGTACCGGTTTTTGCTGCGACGGAGTAGCCCTTGACATAGGCGTTCTTGGCGCCTCCGTCTCCGGCGACGCCCTCTGCAAGGATTTCGCTGATGGTGGAGGCGGTCTGCTCGCTGATGACCTGACGCACGACATTGGTGCCGAAGGAGGCGAGCACATTTCCGTCGTCATCGACGATTTCCTTGACTACGTGCGGCGTGACGAGCGTCCCGCCGTTGGCGACAGCGGCGACCGCAGTGATCTGCTGGAGCGCTGTAACATTGTAGCGCTGTCCAAAGGAGTAAACTGCAAGGTCGACGCCGGTCATATCTTCTTCTTTGGTATAGATGGAACTTGCTTCGCCGGGCAGATCGATGCCGGTCTTGGAATCGAGTCCGAAGGCGGAGAAATAGTCACAGAAGGTAGAGATCCCGATACGCTCGGCAAGCTTCATCATGACAGGGTTGCAGGACTGCTGCAGTCCCTCTGCGAAGGTGAGCACGCCATGTCCCGTGGTCTTATGGCACCGGATCGGACGGGACCATCCGCTTACCATGTAAGAGCCGGTGCAGGTAAAGCGTTCCGTTACGGTTGTGAGATTTTCCTCCAATGCCATGGAGGTCGTGAATATTTTTGAGGTAGACCCCGGTTCATAGGTTTCGGTGAGGCATTTGTTGTTCCACATCGAGAACATGAGATTGGAGGCGTATTTTTGATATTCCTCGGAGTCCTCGCCGTATTCCGCGGCATATTCGGCGAGCACATCGTCGTAATAGTCCGGCAGCGTATAAGGATCGTTGAGGTCAAAGTATGGATAAGTCGCCATCGCATAGATTTCGCCGGTATTCGGGTCCATCACGATGCCGCAGGCACGCGCCTCGCAGCCGGATTCGATCGCGGCTTCCTCCAGATATTTTTCAAGAAAGCTCTGGATTTTGTAATCGATGGTGGTGACAAGGTTGGCGCCGTTTTCAGCGTCTATGTAGGTTTCATAGTTATATGGCATAGAGCCGCCGGTCCCGTCTTTTGCGGAAAGGATTTTTCCCGACGTCCCCGACAGGGAAGTGTTGTACTGGTATTCCAGCCCGTACCGTCCGCCGTCTGCGCCGCAGAAGCCGATGACGTGAGAGGCAAGGGAGCCGAAGGGATAGACGCGGCTTGTCGTTTCCACGAGATGGATGGAGGAAAGATCGTTGTCAATGATGAATTGCCGCACCTCGTCTGCCGTTTCCTTTTCTACATTCTTCTTGATGGTCCTGTCGCGGTATTTTGTTTTTTGCGCTTCCTCATAAACAAAATCATATTCTACATCCAGTATTTCAGAGAGTCCCTTTGCCACAAGCTGGCGCTCTGCATCGTCCTCCATGACGTGGGGGTCGATGAATACGCGCTCGGTCGTGTAATTGGTGGCGAGCACGACGCCGTTTCTGTCGGTGATTTGTCCCCGCTTCGCGGTGATGGAGGTCTCATAAACCATTTGCTCGAGCACGAGCCGTCTGTAATCCCTGTGTTTTATGACTTGCAGGTAAAAAAGCCTGCCGATGATAATGGCGGCTAAAAATGTACACACGGAAAAAAGTACGAAGGACCTCACACGGATGGTGCGAGACGGCCTGCCGATGATCGAGCTCGGTTTGGATGCTCCGAATTCATTGTTCTTTTGCATGAATTGCGATTCCTTTCGCCCGAATGATAACCTTTTCCGCTGGTCGTGAGAGGAGCAGAAGGTATGCGCTCTCATCACGCCGGTAATTCATTATATTTTTTTGCGGGAAATTTATGCTTTTTTCCCGTAAGATTTATAAAAAACAGTCAATTCCTCCTCCTATGGAGAAAAAGAACGTTTTGCTTCTGGAAAACTCTGCTTTTTAGATTACGGTTCCGCCTGCTCGTCGGTTTCGCTGCTGTTTTTCTCATCCAGCGTGATTTTCTGCCCGCCGTCCTTGGATAGCCCGAGCTCTTCTGCCGTTTTTTCGATCTCCTCGAAGGAATACCGGCGGTCGAGCTCGCCTTGGAGCGTGTCCTCCTCGGAGGCAAGGGAGACAAGCTCTTTTTTCATCTGGGCGATCTCCGCCGAGATGGCCGATACCTTGATGAGGACGAATACTAAGGCGAGGAACAATACCGTCACGGCAAAGGCGCAGATTACCACTGCTGCGGGAAACGGTGTATGCTCGCCTTTTACGGTTCGATATCCTTTTCCGCCGGTGAAAATGTCGCGAATCAGCGTGCCGGCAGCGCTCTGCTTTTTTTGCTTTGGCGTATTTCCTGAGCCCATATGGACATCCCTCTTTTTTATAGCTTTTCTACCGCCCGCAGCTTTGCGCTGTGCGACCGGTGATTGACCTTTTGTTCCTCCTCGCTTGGGAGGATCGGTTTTTTGGTTAAAATTTTGACCTCAGGCTTTCTGCCGCATACGCAGACGGGATAGGAGGGAGGACAGATACAACCGGCGGCGAGCTTTGCAAAGGCCTGCTTGACCTGCCGGTCCTCCAGAGAATGAAAGGTTATGACCGCAAGTCTGCCGCCGGGCTTCAAATGCTCTGCCAATTCCAGAATAGCCGGCTCTAAGATCGAAAGCTCGTGGTTTACTTCGATGCGAATGGCCTGAAACGTTTGCTTTGCCGGGTGATGTCCGACGGCGAGACGCTTTTTCGGGGTGACGCTTTTGATGATATCTACAAGCTCCCCTGTCGTTTGAATCGGGTGGGACTCTCTTGCCCTCACGATTGCCGCGGCAATGCGTCCTGCGCCTTTTTCCTCGCCGTATTCGGAAAGGATCCGGCGAAGCTCCGCTTCCGAATAGGCGTTGACCACTTCATAAGCGGAAAGCGGCGCATCCGTATTCATTCTCATGTCGAGCGGCGCGTCCGTATTGTAGGAGAAGCCGCGTTCCGGCGTGTCAAGCTGATAGGAGGAGACGCCGAGGTCGAGCAGAGCGCCGTCGATACGGTTTATTCCGAGAGAAGCTAAAACATCTCGTATGTTGGAAAAATTGTCCTTTACCAGCCTGAGCCTGTCCCGGTACGCCGAAAGCCGCTTTTCAGCGGCGGAGATCGCGTCAGCGTCTTGATCGATACCGATCAGAAGGCCGGTGGAAAGCCGCTTCAAAATTTCCAGAGAATGGCCGCCGCCGCCGAGCGTACCGTCGACATAAATGCCGTCCGGCTTGATATTCAAGGCTTCGATGGCTTCGGACAGAAGCACGGAAACATGGGAAAAAGCTTCCTCCATTTCATCCCTCCGAATCAACAGCCGAGCGCGACCATGAGGTCTTCGATCTCCTCGGAGCTTTCCAGCTCGCTCTGCGCCTTCCAAGCTTCTTCGGACCATATCTCAAGATAGGAACCGAGGCCCACAACAACGGCGCTCTTGTCGATACCGGCATAATCGCGGAGATTTTGTACGATGTTGATGCGTCCCTGTGCGTCGACGGTGACGTCCGAAGCGTTTCCAAAGATGAAGCGCCGGATTTTTGCCGCCTGCGCCTGCGGGAGCTCTTCGATCTTGGCGGTGAACTTTTCCCATTCCGCCATCGGATAGACGGTGATGCATTTCGCGGTCCCGCGTGTGATGACAAAGGTATCGCCAAGCTCGTCGCGGTATTTTGCCGGAACAAAAACACGCCCCTTCGCGTCAACGGTATGCGCGTACTGACCGAGAAACATATTCTCACCGTCCTTTCTTTTGTGGAATACGATTGTGGAAAACTCCGTGGAAACTGTGGAAAACCTCCACTTTCCACCACAATTAACCACTTGTATTATCATTATAAAGGAATACAGAGCAAAATGCAAGAGCTTTTTCGGAAAAATTCCTTGGTTTTTAAAATTTTGTTCATGTTTTTTTGACTTTATTTTTGCAAAAATGCGGACTGCGCAGAGAAACATAAAAATGAAAAAGCAGGGCATATCTTTTCAACGATATGCCCTGCTGCAAACACAACAGGAAATTTCAGAGCTGCGCTCTCATTCAAAGGTGACCGACCTTGCATAGGATAAAATGTTGTCCTTCTGCTTTCCAAAGTTGCTGGATCTCGAAGCAAACTGTATCATCCAGCAAGCGTCGCCGCTCTTGCAGACTGCTGCAAGACAAGTGCAGGTATCGCCTTTGCTTTCCGCTTCCTTGCTGGAGGGCCGTGATGCCGTCAATCTTTTCCGGTCCTGCGTTGAGTTCATATCCTTCGATTATGACATTGGCATAATCCATGGTAGAGAAAGCTTCTTTCGGCGCGAAGACGGCGACATATTGAGTCATATACGGCTGTATCACTCACATGACCCTGTTCCCGGAAGCTGTCGGTAAGTGAGATGCTCATACCTGCTTTGGAAAAGGTTTTGGGGGTTGCCTGAAACAGGCTGCATCCGCAAAGCAGAACGGAACAGAGAAGCGTGAGCGCAAATGCCGTGACAAATATGCATGTACCTCCAAAATGGAATTAAAATCAAGTATGGATTTCATTTATCACGGTATCCTGTGCCGGTAATTTTTGTCAATCTGTTGGAATATCCCCAGAGGCACCTTTTCCAAACAAAAAGACAAGGCGAAAAAGACGCCTTGTCTTTGAAAATGCTTTTTTATGCTGGATTATTCCGTCTTATCCTCAACTGTATAGGCAGCGATATCCTCCTGGGTCGCCTCACCCGTATCCTTGCCGAGCAGTGCGCGGATGGAGAGGCTCACCTTGTGGTTGTCCCTATCGATGTCGGTGATCATCGCATCGACGACCTGTCCCTTTTTGAGGACCTCCGAAGGACTGGCCAGCTTGCGGTCCGCGATCTGGGAAATGTGGATCAGACCGTCTACGCCCGGGAGGATCTGGGCGAAGGCACCAAAGGGCATCATCGACACAATGGTGACCGGAGCGACGTCGCCGACTTCATATTTTTCGGTGAACAGCTTCCACGGGTTGGTCTCCTCGGTCTTGTATCCGAGAGAGATGCGGTTCTTTTCGCGGTCAAAGTCCTTGACGTAGACCTCAAGCGTATCTCCAACGGATACGACATCTTTAGGGCTGACGGCGCGCAGCCACGAAAGCTCCGTGATATGGACCATTCCGTCGATCCCGCCGAGATCGACGAACGCGCCGTAGGAAGTAAGGCTTTTGACCTTGCCGGTATAATGCTTGCCGACCTCGATTTCCGACCAGAACTTTTCCAGCTGTGCCTTTCTCTCCTCTCTTGCGACGACGCGGATGGAGCCGACAGCACGCCGGCGCTGGTCCTTGATGTCGATGATCTTGAACTTCTGCTTGGTCCCGACAAGGGTGGAAAGGTCCGCATCTTTCGGGACGGGAGTCTGGGAAGCGGGGATGAAGATCTTCTGACCGAGCGCATAGACGATGACGCCGCCCTTGACGGCTTCGATGACCTTGCCCTCGAGAACCTCTCCGTTTTCCTTGGCTGCAACGACTTTTTCCCAGTTGTTCTGTGCGTCAACCTTCTTTTTGGAAAGGGTTGCGATCCCGTCGAGATCGCTGACGCGGATGGCGACGGCTTCGACCTCGTCGCCGATTTTGAAAAGATCTTCCAGCTTTGCCTGCGGATCATCCGTCGCGTTTTCCAGCGTGATGATGCCGGTAACCTTCTGGCCGATGTCGACGTGGACTTCGGTGCCGGAAACCGAGGTAACAACGCCTCGGACGGTGTCTCCTGTATTTAAAGTTTTGAAAGATTCATCAAGAAGCTGTGCGAAATTTTCCTGTTCGCTCATGGTAGTTTGTACCTCCTCTATTATGTAGCCGGGCGTCGAAGCGCCGGCCGCGATGCCGATGGTTCCGGTCATCGCTTTTATGGTTTCCGGAATATCGGCTGCCGATTCAACAAGATAAGTCGAAGGACAGTTTTTTCGGCTGATTTCAAAAAGCTTTCGCGTATTGGAGCTTTTCTGACTGCCGACGACCAGCATGGCATCGCATTCGCGCGAGAGCTTGTCGACCTCGATCTGCCGCGTTTCCGTAACATTACATATTGTATCAAAAAATAATCCGTTTGTATATAGGTTTTCGAGAATTTTTTTTGTTTTTTGATAATCCGACAAATGATGTGTCGTTTGTGAGGCTAAAATTATCCGTTTAGATTCAAAATTATGGAATTCTCCACAATCAAGAGCGGATTTGATCTCATCAAAACCGGCGTATACCCGATAGGCTCCCCGGATGTAGCTGGAGATCCCGACGATCTCCGGATGACGCGCGTCTCCAAGCAGCAGGGTAAACGTTTCCTCGCCGGTGTTTTCCTCCATGATCTGGTAGATCTTGGCGACAAAAGGGCAGGTCATATCCAAAATTTCCGCTTCCGGATGCGTTTCTGCGAACCGCACAAGCTTTTCTTTTACCCAACGGGGGACCCCATGCGTGCGTATGACAAATACGGAATGAGGCGGCGCCGCCTCCAGGATGGAATCCACCTCGTCCTCCGTCGCTGTGACGACGCCCATATCGGAAAGCCGCCGGATGACGGCCGGATTGTGAATGAGCTCGCCGATGGTATAAATGGCAGCATCCCTGCGGGAGGACGCATAGGCAAACACCGTGTCCACGGCGCGCTTCACGCCGAAGCAGAAGCCGGCGTATTTTGCCGTTTTAATGGTTTTGGGCATCTTCTGTCTCCTTTTTTGCACCGAGTTCGCAGATCCTTTCAAAAATCAGCTTGGACGCCGCGTTATATTCCGCGATGGTGCCGCGGGAAAAGCCGAGCTCCTCGTACCGGATCGGCTTCCCGATGATGACCGTGACCCGGCGGAAAAGGCGGATACGGTTATTTTTGGTCTGGATATAGACAGGCAGGACGCTGCTTTTTGCGCGGTAGGCCATCAGTCCGACGCCGCTCTTTGCGTCCGCGGGAGTGGGGACCCTTCCGGGCATCCGCGTCCCCTGCGGAAAAAGCCCGATGTATCCGCCTGCTTTCAGAACGTCGATGGTCTGTGTGATCGCGTGGATGTCCGCTGTCCCGCGGGAAACGGAAATGGTCCCGAAGCTGCGCAGAATCTTTGCGAAAAGCGGATTTTTGAACAGCTCCTTTTTGGCGAAAAAGAAGATCTGGCGCTTCAGATTCAGGGCGATAAGGATGATATCGTGCATGCTGATATGGTTGGCGCAGATGATGCAGGGCCCGCTGGAAAGCTCATTTTCTCTGCCGATGACCCGCATACCGAAGAAGATCCGGTAAAACGGCCGCAGAAAGATCTGCAAGAAACGATACAGCTTATTCATGGCGTTCTGTTTTGCTCCTTATGATGGCAAGTGCGCGGCTCACGGTCTCCGTAAAATCGCCTGTATTGTCGAGAAAAACCGCATCCGGCGCAGGAACGGCGGGCGCGATCTCTCTTGTGCTGTCGCTTTTGTCCCGCTCTGCCATTGTACGCCGTACCTCCTCAAGAGAGAGGCTTTCTCCGCGTGCCGCCAGCTCGCGGTGCCGTCTGCGCGCTCTTTCCTCGTCGGAGACGGTGATAAAAAATTTGACCTCGGCGTCGGGGAGAATGACGGTCCCGATGTCGCGTCCGTCCATGATGACATTGTTCTCTCTGGCGATGCCGCGCTGCAGCTCCAGCAGGAACGCCCGTACCTCCGGAATGGCGGATACCTTGGAGGCGTAGGAGGAGATCTCGTTGGTCCGAATGAGGGCGCCGACGTCCTCGCCGTCAAGATAGATCTTTTGTCCGTCCGCTTCGTATCGCAGCGAGATCCTGACGCTTGGAAGCAGGGCGATGACAGCCTCCTTGTCGTCCGGGGAGATCCCGGCGCGCCGGACGGCGAGCCCTACCGTCCGGTAAAGGGCGCCGGTGTCGGTGTGGATATATCCGAGCTCTTTGGCGAGCGCCTTGGCAAGCGTGCTTTTTCCGGCGCCGGACGGCCCGTCTATGGCGATATTGATCATTTTGTAGTTTCCTTTCCTTTGAATCCGTTTTGGATGGCGGCGGCTTCTGCCGCCGCCATCGCGGTGGAAAACGCGATTTGAAGATTGAAGCCGCCGGTATAGGCGTCGACGTCTATGATCTCCCCTGCAAAATAAAGGTTGGGGCAGAATTTGGAGCACATGGTGTGCGGATCGATCTCCGAGGTGCGCACGCCGCCGCTTGTCACGATTGCCTCTGCGATCGGACGAAAGCCTGTGATCGGGATGGCAAGCCCTTTGAGAAGCGATACGATGCGCGAGCGCTCCTCGCGGGTGATGGCGTGGATTTTTTTGTCCAGCGGGGTGCCGCACCGCGCGGCAAACGGCTCCCGAAGCTTTGAGGGGAGCAGCTCGTCGAAGGCATGACGGAAATCTCTGTTTTTGGATCTGTCAAAGTCCGCGAGCAGCCTGCGGTCCAGCGTTTCCCGGTCGAGCGCGGGCTTGAGATCGATGAAAACGGAATATCTGTCCTTTTCCATTGGACGCATGTGCGCCGAAGCGGAAAGGATGACGGGACCGCTGATGCCGTAATGGCAGAACAGCATTTCTCCGAAATCGCGGAAGATCCCTTTTCCGCAAGCCGCATCGATAACGGTTATCGCCGCATTTTTCAAGGACAGACCCTGCGCCGCCGCACAGAGCGGATCGTCCGATTCGAGTCCCACAAGAGAGGGAAGAAGCGGCGTTACGGTATGTCCGACCGATTCCGCGAGCCGGTAGCCGTCGCCTGTCGAGCCGGTCCCGGGATAGGAGACGCCGCCGGTACAGAGGATCACTGCGTCGAAGCCGTCAAAGCTCCGTTCCCCACAGCGCACGCCGCAGATTCTGCCGTCCCCGTGCCGGATAAGCGCCGTGACGCGCTCGTGCAGAAGCCGGCAGCCGCCCCTTTCGCAGTATTTCATAAGCGCATGCACGACGTCGGCGGCTCTGTCGGAGACGGGAAACACCCGCCTTCCGCGTTCCGTTTTCAGCGGAACGCCCAGCGCCTCAAAAAACGCCATCGTGTCGGACGGCGAAAAGCGGTGGATCGCGGAATAGAGAAACTTCCCGTTTGCCGTCACGTTTTTTATCAATTCCTCGGGCGTACAGTCGTTGGTAAGGTTGCACCGGCCCTTTCCGGTGATGCCGAGCTTTTTGCCGGGAGCGGCGTTTCGTTCAAAGACGGTGACCTCGCAGCCGAGCGCCGCTGCGCGTCCTGCCGCCGTGAGTCCCGCCGCGCCGCCGCCGACAACGGCGATCTTTCGTTTGTCTGTCATGACGGACCTCGATTTTTCGAGAGAAAAGCTTCCGCCTCCTCCATTTCCTGAAAGAGCGCGTCCGTTCTTCGCTTGATCTCGGCGAGCCTTTCGGAGATTTCGGAAAGCCGGACGTAATCGTTCGCTGCCTCGGCGTTCATTTCCGCTTCCAGCACAGCGCGCTCGCCGTCCAGCGCCTCGATCTGTTCCTCCGCGCGCTCCAGCCTCTTTTCCTGTCTGCGGATCTCCGACGCAAGCTTTTTTGTTTCGAGATATTTTGCCTTGCCTTCGGAATCGTGCTTTTCCGCCTTTTCTGCCTGCGTTTCCATGCGTCTTTTTTCCCTGTATGCGAGATATTCGTCGAAGGTCCCGTGATAATCGCGGAAGCCGTCTGTCATGTCGAAAATACGGGTCGAAAGCTTTTTCATGAAATATCGGTCGTGGGATACGGCGATGATGGTTCCGCCGAAGGCGAGCAGCGCGTCCTCGAGCGCTTCTCTGGAAGCGATATCGAGGTGGTTGGTCGGCTCGTCAAGGATGAGAAGGTTGATTTTGGAAAGCATCATTTTGCAAAGCATCAGTCTTGCCTTTTCTCCGCCGGAGAGAACGGAGACCTTTTTGTCCATGTCCTCGGCAAAGAAGAGAAAGGACGCAAGCGCCGTCCGGATCTGCGTGAACGTGAGCTTTTCATGTGCCAGACAGACCTCTTCCAGCACCGTATTCGACTCGTTGAGGGAACGCTGCTCCTGATCGTAATAGCCGGCGACGACGCCGGAACCGAATTCAAAGACGCCGGAATCCGGCTCCAAGAACCCGCCGAGGATTTTGAGCAGCGTCGATTTCCCGCAGCCGTTGGGTCCCATGATCACGATACGGTCGTGCTTTTTGACAAGAAAAGAAATGTCCTTAAAAATTTGACGGCTGCCGAAGGATTTGGACAAGCGGGAGGCCTCCAGCACCTCATTGCCGCTTTCTCCCGCCTCCGAAAAGGCGATCCGGATGCCGTCCGGCGCTCGCTCGGGCGCATCGAGCTTTTCCATGTGCTCGATCTGCTTGCGCTTGCTTGCGATGGTGATGAAATTGCGCTCCTGACCGAAGCGGCGCTGCTGCTCGATGATGCCCTCGATGCGGGCGATCTCCTTTTGCTGGAGCTCATACCGCTTGGCATAGGAAGCCCTTGCCTCCGCCTTTTTGGCGGCGAACTGCTCGTAGTTTCCGGTATAAAGAGAGGCCTTTGTATTTTCGATGTCCAGGATTTTTGTCGCTGTCCGGTCGAGAAAATACCGGTCGTGCGAGACGAGGATCAGCGTCTTGGGATAGCTGCGCAGATGCTCCTCGAGCCAGTAAAGCGTATCGGTGTCGAGATGATTGGTCGGCTCGTCGAGAATGAGGATATCCGGCTCGACGAGCAGAAGGCGGACGAGCGCGAGCCTTGTCCGCTCGCCGCCGGAGAGCATATCGATCCGCTTTGCCTGTTCCGTTTCCGGAAATCCGAACCGTTTTAGCATGGAGCGGATGCGGGAGCGGTATTCATATCCTCCGATTTTCCCGAAGGCTTCTGTCAGGGAGGAAAATTCCGCAACTTTTTTTTCATAGCTTTCGTCATGGACCGAGTCCGTCTGCGCTTCCAGCTCGGCATGAAGGCTGGAGAGCCTTGCTTCGATGCGCTTGCATTCCGGAAAGGCGTCTTCCATTTCTTCAAAAAGCGTTTTGTCGCTTTCCAGCATGGCGTTCTGCTCGAGCATGGCGACCGTTTTGCCTTTTGCGACATAAACGGCGCCGGAGGACGGCTCTTTTTTTCCGGCGATGACGCGCAGCAGCGTCGATTTTCCCGCGCCGTTGACGCCGACGATCCCAAGCCGGTCGCCCTCCTGGATGGAAAAATCGATTTTTTGCAGTATGATATTGGTTCCGTATTCGACAAGAATATCGTTTACGCTCAGTATCGTCATTTGGAGAATTTCCCGTTTCTTTGTAGAATCATTGCCTTTATTATACACCGCAGAACGCGCCGTTGTCAATTTGATTGTGAAAACTCGGTCCCGATTTCCGTACCGGCGCATATATATGTAATAAAAACGCAGAAAAGGAGAGGTTTTTCATGGTAAACAGAATCAAAGCGCTGTGTGCGGTTCCCGAGCCTTATCCGGACTGGAAAATCCGGGAGCCGAACCTTGCGTATGCCCGACTGCTCTCCGTTCCTTATGCGGGACAGGGCGGGGAGCTCAGCTCTATTTTACAGTACCTCTACGGAAAGACGGTGTGCAAGGGCAGAAAGCCGGCCATGCTCTCCGATATCTTTTCCTATATCGCCGAGACGGAAATGCACCACCTTGAGATTCTCGGCGCTCTCGTCCGGGATTTCGGCGGCGCGCCGAAATTTCATTCGGACCACCGGAACGTATTTTCTGCCGCCGGGCTTGAATACGATACGAATCCCGACAGGCTTCTTGCCGCCGCGTGGAAAGCGGAGCAGCGCGCAGCGGCTGATTACCGAAGGCTTGCCGGACAGATTCGGGAGGAATCGGTGTCGCGGATGCTCCAGCGGCTTCTCATGGATGAGGAGCACCATGAGAAAATCTTTCGTGAGCTGATGTCGGACGCTGTTTGAGCGCCATGCCGCAGAAAAATTGCCGGCACTGGATTTCAAATTCCGGCGCTGAAAAAGCAGGGAAGCGTTCGTATCAGGGCGTCAGGCTTTCCATGCTTTTTTGAAACGGTCTTGCTCCTTTTGGAGCGGACAGCGCTTGGCTGCCGGTCCGTTTTTTCCGCGAGGAGCTTGCCGCGGCTCTGTGTCCTTTTTTCTAAAGCCCTTGGACCTGCGGCATCGTGCATGGACAGGAGGCTTCCTTGCCTGCCGCGCCGAGACCTGCCGCTCCAGAGCTCAGGCGAGGCTTGCTTTTGCATGAGCGGCGGCTCTTCTTCAAAATCTATGCAGAAAAATCGGTCTCTGCCAATGCGAAGGACGGAACCTCCGGCCTTCTCTGGTATGCGCCGCCATGCCTTGGAAATATCCGCCGGCTGCTTTCGGATATTTCGGAGTTTTTTTCTTTCTCTGCCGGGAAATTTACAAATATTTCACCAATCGGAACAGAAAAATGTGGTACTATGATATTATATTTCAGGCAAAAATAAAGCGAGATCTTTGCTTTTTGTAATTTTTCAGAAATCGGAAAGGGAAGAAGGACGGTGATCGAGAAATGAGCAAACGGGTATTTTTGCTGGTAATGGACAGCTTTGGCATCGGCGGTGCCGCCGATGCCAAAGCGTTTGGAGACGAAGGGAGCAATACGCTTGCTTCCGTTGCGGGAACGGAGGGCTTTTCCGCGCCCGCGCTTGCGTCCCTTGGGCTTTTCCACATCGATGGAGTAGGGCTGCTTCCCGATTCCGGCGTTTCCTCCGGCGCCTATGCGCGCGTGCGGGAAATGTCGAAGGGAAAGGATACCACGATCGGACATTGGGAGATCGCCGGTATTCGTTCGGATATCCCTCTTCCGACCTATCCGAACGGCTTTCCTCCGGCGCTGATTCGGGAATTTGAAAAGCGGTGCGGGCGCGGCGTTTTGTGCAACAAGCCGTATTCCGGCACCGAGGTGATCCGGGATTATGGGCGGGAGCATATGGAGACGGGAAAGCTCATCGTTTACACCTCCGCGGACAGCGTATTTCAGATCGCGGCACACGAGCGGGTGGTCCCGGTGGAGGAGCTTTACCGGTACTGCCGGATCGCAAGAGAGCTTTTGGTGGGCGAGAATCTCGTGGGGCGTGTCATCGCAAGGCCGTTTGCCGGGGAATGGCCGTATGAGCGGACCTCGCGCCGTCATGATTTTTCGGCTCCGCCGCCCGGCAAAACCGTTCTGGATCTTCTTTCGGAGGCAGGATATGCGACGATCGGCGTGGGAAAGATCGGTGATATCTTTGCGGGCGTCGGTGTGTCTGAATCCGTTCGGACAAGCGGGAACGACGAGGGAATGCGCATATGTGAGGAGCTTCTGTCACGGGATTTTGAGGGCCTTTCTTTTGTCAATCTTGTCGATTTCGACATGCTGTACGGGCATCGCAGAGACGCGCGTGGATATGCCGCGGCCGTCATGCGCTTTGACGCATGGCTGCCGGCGTTCCTGTCCGGCATGAGGCGGGACGACCTTTTGATGATTACGGCGGACCACGGCTGCGATCCGAATTTTTCCGGGACGGATCATACGAGAGAGGATGTGCCGCTTCTGGTGTATGGCAGAAAGATAAGGCCGGTCGATCTCGGCACGCTTTCTACCTATTCTGATATCGCGGCGACGATTGCCGATTATTTTGGCGTGTCGTATTCCTTAAACGGCAGCAGCTTCCTTGGACGGATTGCTTGAAAGGCGGGTAGCGATGGACGATCAAAATCTGATTCGCTTGGCGATTGCCGCAAGGGAGCATGCTTATGCCCCCTTTTCCAGCTTTCGGGTCGGTGCGGCGCTGCTTTGCGCGGACGGTACGGTGTATACCGGCTGCAACATAGAAAATTCCTCCTATACGCCGACGCTCTGCGCGGAGAGATGCGCTGCGGCGAAGGCGGTTTCGGAGGGACAGCGTCATTTTCTGGCGATTGCCATTGCAGGTTCGGAGACGGATTATACGACGCCGTGCGGCGTCTGCCGGCAGTTTTTATATGAGTTTTGCGAGGAGTCTCTGATCGTCATATGTGCGAAAAATGAAAACGACTACCAGAAGGCCACGCTTGGAGAGCTGTTTCCAAGGGGCTTTCGGCTGAAGTGAGGCCTGCGCGGACAGGCATTCTGCTGGTGCGGGAGGAACAAACGGCGTTCTGCCGTGTAGGGAGCGGGAAAAGAGAGGGAAAACATTCCGTTTTCCCTCTCTTTGATTCTGTCTATCAGGTTTCAAGCAGGCCGGCCGTGCGCATATTGGCCAAAAGCTCGTTGAACTGCTGGACGATGTCCGTCGTGCTGGTCGCATCCGACACGGGAGCGGCCGGCGTTACGGGCCCTGTGGGTCCTGTGGGACCTGTCGGACCTGTCGGACCGGTATCCCCTGTTGCCCCTGCGGCGCCGGCAGGACCGGTGTCGCCGCGCGGGATGGTAAAATCGAGCGTGGCATTTTGGGCAGTTCCGGAGTTTGTCACGATAGGATTGGTCCCGGGATTTCCTGCGGAAACCGTACCGACCGTGATGGTCGCAGCAGTGCCTGTCGCGCCTGTCGCACCGGCATCACCCGTCGGACCGGTAGGACCTGTCGGGCCTGTCGGACCCGTCGGACCGGTTGGCCCCGTCGGACCGGTATCTCCCGTTGCCCCTGCAGCGCCGGCAGGACCGGTGTCGCCGCGCGGGATGGTAAAATCGAGCGTGGCATTTTGGGCAGTTCCGGAGTTTGTCACGATAGGATTGGTTCCGGGATTTCCTGCGGAAACCGTGCCGACCGTGATGGTCGCGGCAGTGCCTGTCGCGCCTGTCGCACCGGTTGCACCGGCATCACCTGTCGGACCGGTAGGACCTGTCGGGCCTGTGGGACCCGTAGGACCCGTCGCGCCTGTTTCTCCCGTTGGACCAGTGGGACCGGTTGGTCCGGTAGGACCCGTTTCTCCCGTCGGGCCAGTGGGACCAGTTGGGCCAGTCGGACCGGTAGCCCCTGTCGCACCGGTCGCTCCTGTCTCCCCCGTGGGTCCTGTCGGACCCGTCGCGCCCGTTGGACCGGTAGCTCCTGTGGCTCCCGTTGCACCGGTATCGCCGCGCGGGATGGTAAAGTCGAATACAGCAGCACTGCTGCCGCCAGAGTTTGTGATGACAGCGTCGCTTCCGGCAGCCCCCGTTCTAACGGCGCCGACTGCGATGGTTGCAGGCCCAGTTGCGCCTGTAGCACCGGTGGCACCGGTAGCGCCCGTCGCGCCCGTCGGGCCTGTGGGACCCGTGGGTCCGGTCGGACCTGTCGGACCCGTTGGACCCGTAGGTCCTGTCGGACCGGTGACGCTCAGTCCTGCTTCACCAGCCGGACCTGCGGGACCTGTGGCACCTGTTGGTCCGGTGGGCCCCATTTGACCGTTCGTTCCGGCGAGACCGGTAGCGCCCGTCGGACCTGTGGCTCCCGTTGCACCGGTAGGGCCTGTGGGACCGGTGGGGCCGGTTGGACCGGTCGCGCCGGTAGTCCCCGTGGCGCCTGTCGCGCCCGTAGGTCCTGTCGGACCCATTTGACCGTTTGCTCCCGCGGCTCCTGTCGCACCGGTAGGACCTGTGGGGCCCATTGCGCCGTTGAGTCCTGCGGGCCCTGTGGGACCGGTCGGACCCATCAGTCCGTTGGATCCTGCGGGCCCCGTCGGACCGATCGGACCTTGAGCACCGGTAGCTCCCGTAGCGCCCGTCGGACCGGTCGCACCCGTCGGCCCTGCGGGTCCGCCTGCGGGACCCGTAGCGCCTGTGGCACCAGTGGCCCCCGTCGCGCCGGTGGGACCTGCGGGACCTGGGAAGCCCATCGGTCCCGTCGGCCCTTGAGGTCCGGGGATTCCTGGGAAGCCCATCGGTCCTGTCGGCCCTGTCGGACCCGTGGGTCCGGTTGGGCCTACGATCTCACAGCAGCAGCTGCCGCATGTGCAGCAGTCGATAGGACGTCCGCACCGAGGACAAAGATTTCTTCTATTATAAGGATTGGAATTCATATGCATACACTCCTTAATGTTTTTCATTATGAGGCAGTCTCGAAGGAAACTGTCTCATTGTAATATATTCATGATGGCTCAGGAGAGTGAGGGGAAAGCCGTTTAAAATATTCCAGGTTATATCGGTAAGCAGGGGAATTCGGGCGGAAGGTGCCCGCCATGCGGTTGTATTCTTCCGCTTTTGCATGGTTGCCCAGCTTATCGTAGCAGACACAGAGCTGGATACATGGCAGGTAGCCGTGAGCGTCCTCCGAGACGAAAGCGCCGCTTTTGTCGTTGCGGGGAACGGCGCGGGCAAGCTCGTACCAGAAGGCGGCAGTACGATAATTCTGCATGCGCATCCAAAGGCCTCCGATTTCGCAGCAGATCTCCGCACGCGGCATATCATACCGGAAAGCGGCAGAAAGCGCGGTGATGGCCTCTGAAAAATTCCCTTTTTCTCTGTAGCAATAGGATAAAATTTTACACGCTTCAATGTTGTTTTCCACCCAGCCGCGTCCGTCGGAAAGAAATCCTTTCAGCATTTCGATGGCTCGATCAAACTGCTTGTGATAGTAAAGCTCTCTTGCATAATAAAAGGTGTCCCGAGGGGTGAAGGGTTCGCCGTCCTGCGCCTGCTTCTCGTAAATTTTCAAATTGCGGTCACTGTAAACGGTTTTGATCGATTTATGATTCACCGCAGCTTCGGAATACATGGAGCGTCCGGAATGGACGATGGCCTCGTGGACCCTGCCTTTCCATTCATAGGGAGCGCTTGTGCGGACCATTCGCTCTCTGTAGTAGGAAAAGACCGGCTTCCCGTTTTCGTCGAACGCCGTATTGTAGCGCATCATAACGGCATCCACCGTGTCGGGGATCGTCCGCTTCAGCTGGAGAAAGGCTGCAAAATTTTCTTCCGTAAAAACGTCGTCCGCGTCCAGCCACATGGCAAAGTCCATCGTGGCCTTGGAAAAGGAGAAGTTGCGTGCGGCGGAAAAATCGAAGTTCCATTCAAAATCGTATATGCGGTCGGTGTAGCGGGCGGCGATCTCTTTGGTCCTGTCGGTGCTTCCCGTATCGACGATGATGATCTCGTCGACGCCGTCCCGGATGCTGTCAAGGCATCTGGCGAGGACTGCCTCTTCATTTTTAACGATCATACATAAGCTGACGGTCGCCATTTTTTCAACCTCCAAGTTTCCTTTTTGTAGTATCAGCATATGCGGACCGGTGCTCGTTGGTGTGGAAACGAAAAATTTCCCAGTGACAGCAGAGAAACCGGCTTCCAGAGGAAAATCTTGCCGAAATCGGGAGGGAGCTGTCCCGTTTGCCGCGCCTTGTTCGTTACTTTCTTTTGAAGATGCCGCGGGAATCGCGGACGTTCAGAAGGGAACATCTGAAAATCTCTTGACAAACGGATGCTTTTTTACTATAATAATTTTGTTGTATTTTTACAGCGTTTTTGCTGGTTTGGCGATTCCAAGTCTAAAGGAAAGAAGGTTTTGTCTTGAAAAAAGGTCAGCCCACTCATATGATCTATGAGTTTGACGATCTCTATGACGGGGTCGTCAAGCAGGCGCAGCGCTATGGCGACCGTGACCGTTATATTTATAAGGTCGGCAAGGAAGAACGCCATTTTACCTTTCGCGATATGCTCACGCATGTCAATTCTATCAGCTCCGCGATGACGCGCCTCGGTGTGGCGGGAAAGTTTGTCGGCGTGACAGGCGATACGCATCCGGACTATGTCGCTTCCTACATAGCGACGGTGGCCTGCGGAGGGGTCATTGTTCCGCTGGATAAGGACATTTCCGCTGAACAGTTCGTCGGATTTGTGGAGATGTGCGGTATCGAGCTTATTGTATATACCAGCTCTCTCCAGAAAAAAATGCTTGAAGTCTATGAACGGCTTGGGGATGTAAAATATTTTGTAGGTATCGACTGCGACGGGGAAGGCTTCCCGAAGGATGAACGCTTCATGACGTTCGAGAAGTTCTTTGAGATTGGAAAAGAAGCCTATGAGGCTGGCGACAGAACGGCGGAAAATCAGATCGTAGACAAGGAAAAGCTCTGCACCATCCTCTTTACCTCCGGCACGACAGGCACGAGCAAGGGCGTCATGCTCAACCAGCGCAATCTGGTAACAGCCACGATGGACTCCGTTTCTATCATGGCGGCGACGGAGAAGGACTTTTTCGTATCGGTGCTGCCGATCCACCATTCCTATGAGTTTACCTGTGAACAGCTTGCGCTGCCGAATACGGGCGCACAGACGTTCATCAACGATTCGATCAAAAATACGCTTCGCAATTTTGCGCACTACAAGCCGACGGCGCTTGTCCTGGTCCCGCTTTATGTGGAGACGATGCACAAAAAGATTTGGGCGGAGATCGAGAAAAAGGGCAAGGCGGGACTGATCCGAAAGCTGCTCCCAGTCGCAAGGAAGCTGCCAAGGGCGGTCCGCCGCGCGATGTTCCATGAGATCATCGACGCATTCGGCGGCAGGCTCGACTATATCGTATGCGGCGGCGCGCCGCTGCGCACCGAGGTGATGGCGGACTTCGATGCGTTTGGCATCAAGATCTGCGAGGGCTACGGCATTACGGAATGCGCGCCGCTGATCTCCGCCAATCCGATGCACTGGAGAAAATATCATTCGGTGGGACTGAAGGTCCCGCATATGGAGGTCCGCATCGAAAAGGAGGATCCGCAGGACGAGACCGGAGAGATCGTGACGCACGGAGACGCGGTGATGCTGGGATATTACAAGAATCCCGTGGCGACGGCGGAGGCGTTCACAGAGGACGGCTGGTTCAAGACGGGGGACATCGGGTATATCGACGAGGATAACTTCATATTTATAACAGGAAGAAAGAAAAACGTCATCATCGCGAGCAACGGGAAGAACGTATTTCCGGAGGAGATCGAGGAGTATCTCAGCGCGTGCGATCTCATTTCGGAATGCGTCGTCCTCGGCAGAAAGAGCGGCGACGGGAACGATGTGGTGATTACGGCGCTGGTTTATCCGAACTACGACAAATTTGAAGGCAAAACGAAGGAAGAGATCCAAGCGGCGATCGAAGCTGAGGTCGACGAGGTCAACAAAAAGCTTCCGACGTTCAAGCATATTAAGTGTGTGGAGATTCGGGACACGGAGTTTGAGAAAACCACGTCGCGCAAGATCATCCGCTATAAGCTCAAATAAAAATCCCGCAGGGCGGGAGAAACCATGGAACGCCGTGCGGCGTGAGAGGAGTGTATGGAAATGCTGGAACAAATCAAGGGCATGCTCGCAGAAAGCTTTGGGCTTGACCCCGACATCATCATGACAGATTCAAGACTGGAGGCAGACCTTGGCATCAATTCTCTTGAGCTTGCGGAGCTGGCGCTTCGCTGCGACGAGGAATTCGGCGTCGATATCGAGGAGGACGACATCCATAAGCTGATTACGGTCGGCGATGTCGCCGCTTATATCGAGGAGAAAAAGGCATAAGTCATATACGGCGTATTCAATCTCAAACGGATTTGAGATTTTTACGCCGTTTTCCTATGCAGGATTTTTTCTGCACGGGGCGATAAAATAAGGAGGATATATCGATGGAAATCAGCGGAAAAAGAATGTATGAACTGCTGGAAAAACTGAATTTCGTCCGGCTCTCTACCTTTGAAGGAGAGAAAAAGGCAGCGGATATTTTGGCAAAGGAGATCGAGGAGGCCGGCGCCGTGCCGACGGTGGAGACCTTCAAGGCGCCGAGATATAAGATCCTCAAGGCAAAGCTCGAGGTGACAGAGCCGGAATACAAGGAGTATGAGGTGTCTGGCTACGGCTTCTCCGGCAACGCTGCGGCGGAGGGGCTCGAAGCGGAGTTTGCATATCTGGAGGCGCTTGAGCCTATCGACCTTGTCGGCGTAAGGGGAAAGATTGTATTCATTGCGGGAGGCGTCGGCGCGGACGGATTTGCGAAGCTGATCGATGCGGGCGTTGTCGGATTCATTTCGTCGTCCGGCACCTTCCGTGAAACGAAGGAATCGCTGGATTTTGCCGAGCGTATGCTCCGTCCGATGCACATTGAAAAAGGGCAGATCCCCGGCGTGTGCATGCGCATGACGGATGCGCTGGCGCTTGTGGCCTCCAAGCCGAAAAGGGTCCGTCTTACGCTTGCCCAGGAGGAGGGCGAGGCGGATTCCCAGAATATTGTGGCGGAAATCCCCGGCACGGAATTCCCGGATGAGGTTATCCTTTACACGGCTCACTATGATTCGGTCGTATTCAGCCCCGGTATGTTCGACAATGCGTCCGGAACGGCGACCATTCTGGAGCTGCTGCGCTACTACAAGGAAAATCCGCCGAAGCGCACGGTTCGTTTTCTCTTCTGCGGCTCGGAGGAGCGCGGACTTCTCGGCAGCAAGGCGTATGTGGCGGCCCACGAAGACCTGCTGGATAAGATCCGGCTTTGCATCAATGTGGATATGACAGGTCCGCTGCTCGGCCGCGATGAGGCGCGCGTGACCGGCGAGGAGGCGCTGTGCCATGCCATCACCTATTTTTATAAGGAGATCGGATATCCGATGAACGTTCGGCAGGACATCTATTCCTCAGACTCGATTCCGTTTGCCGACAAAGGGATCCCTGGCATCAACTTCATGCGCAACGCGGTGCCCGGCACCGCTCAGATCCATTGCCGCTACGATGTGATCGAAACGGTGACGGCGCAGTCGATGGAGCGCACGGCAAGATTCATCGCGGCTTTGTCCGACCGCTTTGTCAACGCCGTATTTTTCCCGATAGAAAGGAAAATGCCCGACAATATGGTCGAGAAGATCGACAAGTATTTAAGAAAGAAAAAGGATGCCGACGCTGGCAAGAAAAATTAAAAGCAAGGCAGCCCCGCCCGAAGGCGGGACTGCCTTGCTTTTATAATTCTGTAATGGAGGATCGCCGCTGCTCTGTTTCTCTTTTAAGCGGGGGAAACGCGGACCGGTTCTCGGATGATGATTTGTGCATGGCAGTCCATGACGGCGTCCTCGCGGATGATTTCGCCTATGGCGTCCGCCGCGATGATCCCGGCCTTCGGGTTTTTGACAGAATCGATGGACCCCTCGATATCCGCTTCCACCTCTGAGTATTCAAAAGACAGGTCGCAGCCGTGCATCGTACAGTGAATCAGCTTTAAGCCCTTACAGTAGCAGAGCGGCTGGGTCCCGATGATTTCACAGTTGATGAGCGTGAGCCCCTCCGAATACCAGCCGAGATATTCGCCGCGAACGACGGAGTTCTTCACCGTTACGTTCTTGCAGTGCCAAAAGGCGTCCTTGGTGTCGAGCAGACTGTTTTCGATCGTCATGTTCTCCGTATATTGAAAGGAATACTTGCCTGTCATGCGAAGCCGGTCGATCCGGATATCGCGGCTTTCCAAGAGAAAATATTCCGAATCGACTGCGGATTTTTCGATTTGGAGCCCGCGGCAGCGCCAGCCGAATTCCGGCGAGTGGATCATGCACCGCGTAAGGCGGATGTCCTCGCATTCGCGAAGCGTTTTGATGCCGTCGATGCCGCAGCCGGAGATCGTTCCATGCCTTGCATACCAGAGCGGGGCGCGGGTCCCCTCGTCCATGAAGCTGTCGGCAAGCGTAAAGCCGTCCGCGTGCCACAGCGGATAGCGCAGAGAAAAGGAGCATCCGGTGACCGTGATGTCGCTGCACTCCTTCAGAACAGACTCGCCGTCTTCCGGCCCTGCAAAAATACAGTCCGTAACATCGGCGCCGGTCAAGTGGTATAGGGCGCGTTCCGTGCCATACTGCTTATTTCGTATTTGTTCTCTCATTGTTATCCCCTCCTGCTGCTTGCGGTATCTATATCGGGCAGATAAAATTTTTATATAAAGGAATCTTTGCCGCTTTTTGCTTGATACGATATTATTATACAAAGAAAAACGGGATATGTCAAATATTTGTATGCAATGATTTACCATAACGAAAAGGTATCGTAAACCGTTTTTACAAAGGGAGCAGGAACGGTTTCGCTTGCTCTTTGTCCGCCTTTGTGATATACTGGAAAAAACAATCAGGGAGGGGAATCATGACTAAGGAAAATTATGAAAAAATAGAAGCTTTTCTGCGTCTTTGCGCGTCCGGCGGCGCGCACGATGCAGAACATAGCCTGCGGGTGCTGTTTGTAGCGATGGAGATCGCCGAAACGGAGGAGGCGGTCGACATAGACGTTCTGATTGCGGCGTGCCTGCTTCATGATATCGGGCGTGCGGAACAGAAAAAGGACCCCTCCGTATGCCATGCTGCCGCCGGTGCGGAAAAAGCGTACCGCTTTTTGATGGCAGAGGGGTTTGGGGAGGACTTTGCCGCCCATGTGAGAGACTGCATCCGGACGCATCGCTTCCGCGCGGGAGCGGCGCCGGAGAGCATCGAGGCCAAGATCCTGTTCGACGCTGACAAGGTGGATACCGCCGGAGCATTTGGCATTGCGCGTACCCTGATGTACAAAGGGGAAGAGAAGGAAGAGCCGCTGTATTCGCTTCTGCCGGACGGAACGGTCCTGGAAGGCCTGGAGGATGCGCCGCCGTCCTTTTTCGAGGAATATCACCGCAAGCTGGAGGGCATTTATACCCGTTTCTATACACGCCGCGGGGAGGAGATCGCCTATTCGCGCAAATCTGCTGCCGGCGCGTTTTACCGCGCGCTGCTTGCGGAGGCAAGGGCCTCGCGCGGCGTGGGACGCGCGCTTCTGGAGAAAGGGCTCACGCGGTAAGGCTTATGCGTTGTTCGGTGAAGCTCTAAAAGCTCTGAGAAAGAAAAAGGCCTGCCGCAGGAAGAATCCGCAGAGACTTTATGTGGTCGGGCAGACGATCTCCAAACGGGAAAAATATATCCGTTCCTCTGATGCGGATGTTTGAATTCGGGCTGAAATATTGGAAGTATCTGTCATCGAAATGTTAGGGAAAAAATTGAAAATACTGTCAGGGATATCGCAGAGCAGCTATCCGGAATCGATGAGCAGCTTGCAATAAAGACGGCCGCTCGCGCCGTATCGGGAAGATCCTTGCCATTATAATCGCGGTAATTGCTCTGTAAACATTTTGTTGCTATCTTCTTTCGCATTCCGAACCTCTATCACAGTACTGAGAATAACCAGCCGGCGGTAACGGAAGAAACGATAATTATAAACGAATCGAATCTCTGAAACATCTTTTGGCAATATATTTGCTGCCAAAGGATTACCGCATCGGCGTTTTTTGTCAGGCGGTCCTCGCCAGAGACTTGTATTTCCCCGATGCATCTGATTCTGCTGTTTCCTCTCTGTTTAAAGCTGACACAGGCGTTTGCGTTCGCTTTCCCGCTCCGGCGGCTTTGTCTTCTCTCTCTTCCTTGACCTTCTGCTCCCATGCGGCCAGAGAGCGTGGTTGTATTGCTCTGCGGCAGTTTCTCCGGAAAACATGGGAGGGGCTTAATCAATCTCTATGTGGGACATAACTCTGGAAATCTCAAGATTGATACGGGATAAAAACGGAAAGAGACCCGCTGCAAGCGATAAAAATCCGGTATCCGAATCATTTCGGATACCGGATTTCTGCTTTGCTTATACGCCTTCCTTGGAGCGGCGCATCTTTTCGATGGTGGTGAAGTTATGTGTCGGGATATAGCCTGCGATCGGCATGATTTTCTCGTGAATGGCGTCGATGATCGTGTCCGCCTGCGGGAAGAAGTATTTCTCCAGCTCATGAGCGGGGGTGATCCAGTTGCGGGAGGCGACAACGACCGGCGGCGCGTCGAGGTAG
Organism: uncultured Clostridia bacterium; assembly: GCA_944381075.1. Taxonomy (GTDB): domain Bacteria; phylum Bacillota; class Clostridia; order Oscillospirales; family CAG-272; genus QALR01. The sequence continues at coordinate 59,390 of CALWJT010000016.1, read as the reverse complement.
TCGAACGCGAACTCCGCGATGTTGGAGGCCATGTCGCGCATGACGGAGCCGCGTTCACACGCGTCGCCGACGAGAACAATCTTGCCTGTCTTTTTGACCGATTCGATGACCTTGTCATAATCGAACGGAACAATCGAGCGCGCGTCGATGACTTCGGCGGAGATGCCGTACTTCTCTTCAAGAATTTTTGCGGCTTCCAGCGCCCGGTAAAGGACCGCACCGATGGTGAGGATCGTGATGTCCTTGCCGGGCTTTTTGATGTCCGGCTCGCCGATGCGGATCTCATACGTTCCCTCGGGTACGCCGCCCTCGTGGAATTCCTCGCCCTTGTCATAGATTCTCTGGCTTTCAAAGAAAATAACGGGGTCGGTGCCGTTCAGCGCCGCCGTCATGAGGCCCTTGGCGTCATACGGCGTTGCCGGGAATACCACCTTGAGGCCTGGGATATGCGCGGTGAGCGCCGTCCAGTCCTGGCTGTGCTGTGCGCCGTACTTGGAGCCGACGGAAACGCGCAGCACGATCGGCATTTTCAGAATGCCGGCGCTCATGGACTGCCATTTCGCGATCTGATTGAAGATCTCGTCACCCGCGCAGCCGATGAAGTCGGCGTACATCAGCTCGACGATCGCACGTCCGCCGCACATCGCGTAGCCGACGGCGGAGCCGACGATGGCCGCCTCGGAGATCGGCGCATTGAAGAACCGATAGTAGGGAACCGCTTCGGTCATCTTCTTGTAGACGCCGAACGCGCCGCCCCAGTCGCGGTTATCCTCACCGTAGACGATGAGAGTGGGATCCTCGTAGAATTTATCGATAATCGGCTCGAAGAGCGCGTCGCAGATGTTGTAGCGCTTCATCTTGGAGACAGGCTTGCCCTCGCTGTCATAGGCCGAACGGACCTTGCCGGCGATGTCTTTCACACGCGGCACTTCGTCCTTTGGCATGAGCATTTCAGGCGTTCTGTCATCGAGCTTCGGCTTTTTCTCGTTCGAGAACATAAGCGACTCGATGGCGTCGGGATTCTTGTCGAGATCCATACGCGGGGAAAGATTCTCGTCGATGGCCATTTTGCAGATTTTCGTCATGCGGCGGACAATGGTATCGTGGATGGCATCGAGCTCGGATTCCGAAGCGATGCCGCCGAGAATGAGCTTTTCGCGGTACGCCTTGATGGGATCGGCCGCTTTCCACGCTTCGATCTCCTCCGGCGTGCGGTAGGTGGAGGAGTCGGACGGCGAGTGGCCGGATACGCGGTAGGTGACGACCTCAAGCAGCGCCGGACCTTCTCCGCGCACGAGCAGCTCCTTCTTTCTCGCGAACGCATCGATGACCGCGAGCGGATCATAGCCGTTCACGCGCTCCGCGTGCATTTGCTCCGGATTGACGCCTGCGCCGATGCGCGCCGCCATCTTCCAGCCCATCGTTTCTCCGGCGGTCTGTCCGCCCATACCGTAGTGATTGTTGAAAATATTGAAGAGGATCGGCATACCGCCGTCGCGGTCCCAAAGCTCGCGGATCTGGTCCATCGCCGACATGTTGAGCGCTTCCAGGACAGGACCGCGCCCCATCGCGCCGTCTCCGCAGTTGGCAACGACGATGCCCTTTTTGGCGTTGCTCTTTTTGTAGAGCGCGGCGCCGAGCGCAATGCCGGCGGAGCCGCCGACGATGGCGTTGTTCGGGAAGATACCGAACGGGATAAAAAAGGCGTGCATGGAGCCGCCAAGCCCGCGGTTGAAGCCGGTCGTTCTGGCGAAGACCTCGGCGAGCGCACCGTAGAGCAGAAAGTCGATGGCAAGCTCCTTGACATTGCCAAGGACCTCCTCCTTGCCCTCCACCACTTTCAGGATGGAACCGCCAAGAAATTCCTTCATGATGTTGTAAAGCTCGCTGTCGGAGAGCTTATGGATCGCGGACAGTCCCTTGGCAAGGATCTCCCCGTGGCTTCTGTGCGAACCGAACGTATAGTCGTTGATGTCAAGGCAGTACGCTTCGCCGACGGCGGAGGCCTCCTGTCCGATGGAAAGGTGTGCGGGACCGGGATTGGAATATTCGACGCCGTTGTAAACGCTTTTCGTTTTGATATCGTTTAACATCGTCTCGAATTCCCGGATGACCGCCATGTCGCGGTAAATGCGGACAAAATCGCTCTTGGAATAAATTTTCTTTTCGTCGTCGAGCGTCAGATTATACTGGCATACGGGGATATCGTGAAAATGGATGTAGCCCGGCTCAAATACTTTTTTCGGGTCGACAAATTGACTTTTCGGCATGGTAAACTCACTTTCTCGGCAGAAAAAATAGAATAAGGATAAGGACGCTGCCGCCGCCTGCTTTCCATTTCGCTATATGGGATTTCAAATCATGAACATGGCTTCGCGGATGACCTCGCATACGGTGGGATGCGGAAAAACGAGCTTTTTCACGTCGTCTGTGCGCATCTGCTTTTCCACCATCATGGCGGCGCCGTAAATGATTTCGGAGGCATAGCTGCCGATCATATGGACGCCGAGCAGCGTCTTATGCGTTTTGTCGACGACGAGCTTCACAATGCCGTCGCCGCCCTCGTTTTCCGCAATGTACCGTCCGCTGTATTTGAGTGTGACGGAAGTGCTGACCGCATCCAGTCCCTTGGCTTTGACGCTTTCCGAGGTTTCGCCGACGCAGGCAACCTCGGGATTGGTGTAGATAACGGACGGAATGGAAAGGTAATTCACGCGCTCGTGTCCGCCGAGCATATTGGCAAGCGCGGCCTCGCCCTCGCGGTAGGCGGTATGGGCAAGCATCGATTTGCCGTTGACGTCTCCCGCCGCATAGACACCCGGGACGCTTGTCTGGCAATATTCGTCCGTGACGACAGCGCCGCGTTCGACCTCTACGCCGATGGATTCAAGGCCGATGCCGGCGGTATTCGCGCGGCGTCCGATGGAGACGAGCACCTTGTCCGCCGGTACGGATTCCGTTTTTCCGTCCTTTTCAAAGGTGACAGTACCGTTTCCGACCGCGGTCACATTGGCGCCGAGGATAAATTCCACGCCCTTTTTCTGATAGCTGCGAAGCAGGATCTTGGAGATCTCGCCGTCGGTCGGGCCTGCGATGTGGTCGAGCATTTCGACCACTGTGACCTTTACGCCGACAGAGTTGAAGTAGGACGCCATCTCAAGGCCGATGACGCCGCCGCCGATGACGACAAGCGAGCGGGGAAGCGTGCGCATATCCAGGATCTCACGGTTGGTCATGGCAAAGCCGGATTCGATGGATTCACGAAGTCCCGGAACCGGCGGCACAAAGGCATAAGAGCCTGTGCAAATCAGCAGCTTTGAGGCTTTGTATTCCCTGCCGTTCGCTGTGACGGCAAAGCCGTCGCTGCCGCGTCCCGTGATGGTTCCGAAAGCGGGAACCACCTCGACGCCGGCCTTTTTCAGCCGGCCGGAAACACCGGAGACGAGCGTCCCGACAACCTTGTCCTTGCGTCCCACGACGAAGGCATGGTCGATGGAGGAGCCGGTGCAGGTGACGCCGTAGGCCTCGCCGTGCTTTGTGTAATCATAGATTTTGGCGCTGTAAAGCAGCGTCTTGGTCGGCACGCAGCCCTCGTTGAGGCATACGCCGCCGAGTGCTTTTCCCTCGAAAAGCAAGGTTTTCATTCCGGCATGGGCCGCGCGTTCCGCCGCATTATAGCCGGCGGGACCGCCTCCCAGCACGATCAAATCATACATAATTCCTCTCTGTTCTGCGGCGTTGTCAGCCGCTTATCGTTGTTTTGGAGCATGAGCTTGTTTTTACCGGCTCAAACGCCTGCATCGGCGTTTTCGGAAAAGCTGTGGCCTGCGCCGGCGCTTTGCTTCTTTTTGCCAAGACACCGTTTTGCCGTCGACGTCGAGCCGCTGTCCGAAGGCCTTGCGCATGGCGCCGCCTCTGCGGACTGGACCACGGAAGGGGAAGAATGCGGGCAGGAATGCCGCAAAACGGCTGTTTGGAAAAGGCTGCCCGCCGCTTGCCCGGATGCTTGGTTCTGTGTTTGCCGGCGCCGTCGGGGCAGCGCCGGACCCGCACCGGCACCGCGCAGACCCGCACAGCCTGCACGGGGAAGAGAAAACGATGGTCCGATGCCGCTTCCTCTTATTTTACGAGCAGAAGCTCAAAGCTTTCGAGCGCCGTACAGAGCTCATGCAAAAATCTTGCGGCAGGTGCGCCGTCGATGGCTCTGTGGTCGAAGGTCAGGGAGAGCGGGATGCACGGATAAAACACGGGCGCACCGTTTTCTTCTCTCACGCGCTTTGTCAGCGAGCAAACGCCGAGGATCCCGGTCTGCGGCGGGTTGATGACGGGCGTAAAGCTCTCGATCCCCGTCGGACCGAGATTGCTGACGGTGAAGGAAGCGCCTTTCAGCTTATCGGGACTGATGGTCCCTGCCTGCGCCTCTTTGCCAAGGACCTTTGTGGCGGCGGCAAGCTCGGCGAGCGTTAGACGGTCCGCGTCGAACAGCGTGGGGACCATCAGTCCGCGTTCCGTATCGACTGCGACCCCGAGATGCACGCCGTCAAAATAGCGCATGGTATCGCCGAGAAAATGGGCGTTGAGCGCTCTGTGATGCTTCAGCACCTTCGCCGCGGCAAAGAGGATCATGTCGTTGATGGTGACATTCCCGATGCCCATCGCCTCGCCGCCGGCCTTGATGGAGGCGCGCAGCTTCAGGATGGCGGTCGCGTCAAAGGATGCGTTGAGCGTGAGCTGCGCCATTTCGGAAAGGGAAGCGTGCATCGACTTGGCGATGACGCGGCGGATCTGCGGCAGCTTCTCGTCGGTATAGCCCGTTCCGGATGCTGCCGGTACGGCGGCATCTGCCGCCGCTGCCGGTGCGGCCGGAGCTGCGGCGGCCTTTGCTCCTGCGGCGGATTTTTCTCCCTTTAAATAGGCTTCCGTTTCCGCGGGAGAAGCGGTATAGCCGGCGTCGAGCGCGCGCACGATGTCGCGCTCGATGATCCGGCCTTCCGGTCCTGTCGGTGTCACGCGGGAGAGGTCGGCATCCGTTCTGACCGCGAGGTTTTTCGCTCTCGGTGAGATTTTGATTCGCTCGCCGTCATTTTCGCCCGCCGTGGATACGATTTCCGCTGCGGCGGCGGGAGAGATCGGCTTTTCAGATTCTGCCGGCGCCGCCTGCGTTGCGGCGGAGGCGCTGGCGCCGCCAAGAAGGGCGGAGATATCCTCACCTTCGGCGCCGATGATGCAGACGACGTCGAGGCACGGAACGTCGTCTCCCTCTTCTGCTAAAATTTTGAGTACGGTCCCCTCGACCTCCGATACCTCGTCGAAGGCGGACTTGTCGGTCTCATAGGAGAAGAGCACATCTCCCTTTGCCACCTTGTCGCCGACCTTTTTTGACCAAGAGGTGATGATGCAGCTTTCCACGCTCTGACCCTGTCTCGGCATGATAACAGCCGTTGCCATAATAACTCCATTCCCGGCGGATTTGTTTTTATTTGGATCCCTTCGCAGACTCCGCCGTGTCCGCTGAGGATATGGGCTTACTGGATTTCTGTGATGACCGCGCCTCCGCTCGAAAGATAGGCTCTGTATTCCTCGGGGAGAGGTCCGTCTGTGATGATGGTATGCACGTCGCCGGGGGTGCAGAACGTATAGGGCAGACACCGGTCGAGCTTATCGCGGTCCATGAGAAGGATGACGCGGCGCGCTTTGCCGACGATATGGCGCTTGAGCTCGCATTCGGAATAATTCCCGCAGGTAAAGCCGGCCGCAGACGAGCAGCCGGACGGGACGATGAACGCAAGGTCGATGTTGATGTCATCGATGAAGCGCAGCGCCTGCATGCCGGAGACCGACAGATTGTCGTGATTGATGATGCCGCCGACGATATTGACCATGATCCGTCCCTTTTTGACGAGCTCAAGTGCGACGTGCGGGCTCGTCGTCGTGACGGTGATCTGCATATCGGGTATGGCGGCCGCAAGGCGGAGCGCTGTGGTCCCGGAATCGACGAATACCGAGCGGCTGTCGGCGATCATTTCCGCCGCCTTGTCGGCGATCTTGGATTTTCCCTCCGGATTTTCAAAAAGACGCTTGCCGTATTCATCCTCCATGGAGGTCTTGATGAACTTCATGGACTTGGCGCCGCCGCGCACCTTGATGAGCTCTCCCTTTTCCTCCAGCAGATTGATGTCCCGCCGCAGCGTCATGCTTGTGACGTCCGGAAACATTGCTTCCAGCTCGGAAAGAGAGACGAACGGCTTTTCCGAGAGAAGCTCCCTAATGCGTTTTCTTCTGTTTTCCGGCATAGATTCCCCCCTTTCCCCGAGGCCGCTTACGGCCATTCGGGAAGACCGGCGGCACGTTTTCTGCTTGGCAGAAAAAGCCGCCGAATTTCTCCATTGTGAATTATAACATCTTTTATGTTGCCTGTCAACATGCAGGGCAGCGGTTTTACACGATTTTAACGTACAATTCACAATTTGATCGGAAGAAAGCGACTTTTCTGCGCTGACGGCAGGAGAACGGGATTCTTAACATTTGATAAACTTTTTTTAATATTGGTTTAATGCGGTTGAATTGCCGTGCGCTCCCCCTTATAATGGTGACATGTCAAACGGGCATTCTTGGGAAGCGCTGTTCACGGATGCCGTTTTGAGCTTGAAAATAAGGAGGCAACTTTATGACAAAAGGCAGGCTGTTTTTCCGCAGACTGAACCGCGGACTCGCGCTCGGCATCGTCCTGGTCCTTGCCGTAGTGCTGTATACGGTGATTACCGGACAAGTGTTCAAAAGCGCGGACAAACCGGAAATCGAAGCGATGGCAAGGGAGTATCTTTCCGACCTTGCCGCGTTCCATGAGGGGTTCGACGCGCAGGTGTGCGGCCATGAGCTGACCGACGGGGAGATCGACGCGCGGATGAAGGAATTTTCCGCGTTCACCGATTCGTACTTCGCTTACAAGAAAAGCGGGGCGCTCTCCGGTGTTGCGGCGCAGAACATCGATGAGATCAAGTCCTCATACCGTTCTTTCCTGAGGGAAGGGACCGCGGGCGAGCTTCTCTCGCTCACCTTAGCGCCGCAGGAGGTATCCTATGGGCTGACGGTAAACAAGACCGGACCGCAGAATGCGACGGTCTCCCTGTATGTGGAGGGGCTCCTGCAGACGCGGGGCGTCGCCTATCAAAGCATTTACGTTCCAGGGGCTTCGGAGGACTGGAGCCTTGCGATATCGCAGGATGGATATTATGTGGAAGGGACGGAAACTGTCGTCGAGGACCCTTCCAAGGTGTATGAGAGCCGGTGCAGCGGATATATGACGCTTTATCTTGAAAAGGTCGGCGGAGAATGGAAAATCGTCTATGCTGGCAGCGCTTATATCAGCGTGTATGAGACAAGGCTTGTGGAGGGAGGCACTGAAAAATGAGTGAGACGACTGCAAAAAACGCTTTGTTTGCGGTGGAGCATTTGACCAAAAGCCTCGGCGGACGCGAGATCCTGCACGATGTTTCATTTGAGGCGTACGGCGGCGAGGTATTTGGGCTGCTGGGGCCCAACGGGGCAGGAAAAACGACGACCATCAAAATTGCCGTCGGCATGCTGATGCTGGACGCGGGCGATATCCGCATCGCCGGATATGATCTGCGTCATGAATATGAGTCTGCCATGGCGTGTCTCGGCGGCATCGTGGAAAATCCGGAATTTTACAAATACATGAGCGGCTGGGACAATCTTTTGCAGTACGCCAGGGTCCGCCGCAGAAAGATCAATGAGGAAAGGATCCGCGAGGTCGTGCATCTCGTGGGACTGGAAAACCGGATCTATGATAAGGTAGGCAAATATTCGCTCGGCATGCGCCAGAGGCTCGGCGTCGCGCAGGCGATCCTCGGTGAGCCGAAGGTGCTGATCCTCGATGAGCCGACCAACGGCCTGGACCCCGCCGGCATCAAGGAGCTGCGGGACATTTTCAAAAAGCTTGCTCATGAGAGCGGCTGCGCCGTCATCGTATCCAGTCATTTGATGAGCGAAATGGAAATGATGTGCGACAGAGTCGGCGTGATCGTGAACGGGCAGCTTAGGTGCGTGAGCACGACGGCGGAGCTTTTGTCTGCCGCGTCTGCGGACAGCGCGGACTTTATTCTGCGGGTGTCTGATGTTCGTTCGGCATACGCCGCGCTGGATTTCCTGGATGAAACGAGCCGCCGCATCACGGAGGAGGGGACCCTGGAGATCATCGTCCCGAAGGAGGAGGCCGACGCTCTCGTGGCGCGCGTCAACCGCTCTGTGATTTCCGCGGGGATCGAGCTCTATACGGTTTCCCCGAAGGAAAACAAAAAGCTCGAGGACGTATTCATTCAAATGACGGGATTCGAAGGGGGTGTCCAGATTGCATAAATTCACATGCCTTGTCAAAAATGAGATCATCAAGCTCACCAAGCGGAAGGGAACGCTCGTCATGGCCGCCCTTTTCCTCGCGGCAATCGTCGGGCTTACCGGACTTTTTAAGATCGTCGCCGAATCCAGTGCGCAGAGCGATACGGACTGGCGGCAGGAGTCGTTCCAGCAGGGTGAGGTCGCCGGCAATGTCGACTATTACGGAACGCTGTATCACGATTCGATCGTGTATGACGAAAACGGCAGTATCCTTTCTTCTGACCTTGAGCTAAAGGAGCTGTACGAATACTGGACGTATCTTGCGGAGCATGAGGTCCGCTATGACGATTGGCTTTATACGAACGGGCTGTACGCGGAATACTGCGCGGCGAAATTCGCGCTGGAAAACGGGACGGCAGGCGCGCTTGCCGGCGAATATTCGGCAAGGACGGCCAAGATCGAGAGCTATATGGAAAAGGACGGCTGGAGAGCCTATTATCAGGATAGGATGGCGGAGATCCAGTCCGGCTATACGGGCACAGACAAGGAGGCGCAGCTCTGGTTCTACCGGTATTCTCTGGACAGAGGGATCGCGCCGGAATCAGGAGAGATGTATACGCTTCTTCTCTCGGTGAAAAATGCCAAAACGGCACTCGCGGAGCTTGACGCCTCTGCCGCGGCAGGAGAAGAGATCTCCGAGGAGCATCGCAGTGAGCTTCAGGATGATATAACGCTCGGTGTCTGGCGCCTTGAAAACGGTGTGACAAGGGATATTTCCGCAGAGGTAAAGAACAGCAGCCTGTTTGAGGTTGAGGAAATCAATTTCTGGTCCATCTTTGCCGCCTGCAAAACCCTCATCAAGCTGGTCGGCGTGATGTGTATTGTGATTGCAGGCAGCATCGTCGCCTCCGAATTCTCACAGGGAACGTATAAATTCCTTTTGATGAGCCCTGCCAAGAGATGGAAGATCCTGGTCGCCAAGTTCGTGACCGTTCTGCTGTTCGGCATTGCGATGATGGCGGTTCTTTATCTGCTGTCGTTTGCTTGCTGCTTGCTGTTCTTCGGCACGGCGGACCTTGCTCTGCCGCTTCTTTCCGTTCAAAACGGCGTAGTTGTGCCAAGCTCTCCTTTGCTTTCGATCCTGGGGGATTACCTGCTTTCCTCGGTGGAGATCCTCGCAATGGCGCTGCTTGCCTTTGCGATTTCCGCGCTGGTCAAGGGAAATGCGCTCGCCATCAGCGCATCGCTGCTTGTCTATTTCTCCGGAACGCTTCTCGAATCGATTCTGCGCAGTCTGGGGGTCGATTTCGGCAGATACCTGCTTTTTGCCAACCTCGATTTGCCTGCGCTGTATGCCGGAACAGAGCTGTACGCCGGACAGTCCTTCGGCTTTGCGGTAGCGGTTATCCTGTGCCATCTTATCGTATTCGGATGGACGGCGTGGGATGCCTTTACCAGACGGGAAATGTAACCTCTTCCAATCTTCATAAAAATAGGGACGGTACGCCGGACGGCTTGCCGTCCCGTCTCCTTTTTGCATCTTATTTTCCGGATTTTGCGCCTTTTTGCGTCTGAAATCTTGCTTTTTTTCACAGGTTTATATATAATGAAAAAGTAAAGAATGAGAATCAAAACTTTCGGAAGGGCAAGGATCATATGAAAGAAAAAATTGCGATTTTGGACTGCGGCGGACAGTATACAAAGGTAATCGACAGACGGGTGAGAGAGGCCGGCGTATATTCGGATATTTTTCCGATCGGGATCGAAAAGGAAAGGCTTGCGGATTATTCTGCCTTGATTTTGAGCGGAGGACCGTCCAGCGTGTGGAGCGATGCGGCGCTGAAATACGATGAGGGAATCTTTGAGCTCGGATGTCCGATCCTCGGCATTTGCTATGGGATGCAGCTGATCTGCGAGCATTTCGGCGGAAGCGTGATGCCGGGGGTCAAAACGGAATACGGACAGGTCACGATCGACGTCGATCCCTCCTGTCCGCTGTTTGCGGGACTCGACCGCAGACAGCCGGTGCTGATGAGCCACGGCGATGCGGTAAAAACGCTGGCGCCGGGCTTTTCCTGCGTCGGAAAAACAGGGGATGTGGTCGCCGCCATTTACGATGAAAAGCGGAAGATCGCCGGTGTGCAGTTCCATCCGGAGGTGGACCTTACGGTAAACGGGGTGCAGATGCTTGTCAATTTCCTGCGCGGGATCTGCGGACTTCGCGAGGAGTATGCGCTCGAGGACCGCATCGAGACCTCGGTCGCGATGATCCGGCGCCGCGCCGAGGGCAGGAAGGTCGTGGTGCTGGTTTCCGGCGGCGTGGATTCCGCCGTGACGGCGGCTCTGCTCACAAGGGCCCTTCCGCCGGAGAATGTATATGCCATCCATATCGACCACGGGATGATGCGAAAGAACGAAAGCGATGTCATCTGCGCAAGTCTTTCCTCTCTGGGACTTGTCAATATGAAGCGCATCAACGCTGCGGAGGAATTCTTTTTCGGAAAGGTGGACGACGGCACGGGCACGCTCATCGGGCCGCTTGCCGAGACCTGCGATCCGGAGATGAAGCGAAAGATCGTCGGCTCTATGTTTATCAAGGTGACAAGAGAGGCAGTGGAGGCGCTGGGCATCGATTTTGAGAATACGTTCCTCGCACAGGGAACGCTTCGTCCGGACCTGATCGAGAGCGGCAATCCGGATGTCAGCGGCTATGCGAATAAAATCAAAACCCATCACAACGACGTGGATATCGTGCGTCAGGCAAGAGAACGCGGCATGATTATTGAAACCAACTGGGATTGGCACAAGGACGAGGTCCGCAGGGTCGCAAGAATGCTGGGACTCGACGAGTCGATTGCCGCAAGACAGCCGTTTCCGGGTCCCGGCCTTTGTGTGCGTATCCTTTGTGCGGATGCGCCGGCCGCGCTTCCGGAGCAGACGGCTCTCTGCCGTCTGCAGACGCTGACGAAGGGGTCCGGCTATGAGGCCGCTATAGCGCCGGTACACAGCGTGGGCGTACAGGGGGATCACCGCAGCTACCGGCATCTTGTCGTCCTTTCCGGAAAGGAAAAGGATGATCTGGCGGCTTGGGATGAAATTTTCGATTTTGCCAAAAAGATCCCGAATGAATGTGATTTTGTCAACCGCGTTGCCTATCGTGTCGCGGGGAATCCTTCTTCTTTCGGAGATTTCCGCTTCCGCCCGCTTCATATCGGTTATGAATCCACCGATCTTCTGCGCGATGCGGACGCCATTGTAACGGAGCGCGTGATGAATCCGAAAATCAGCCAGTGCTTTGCGGTCCTGCTTCCGTTTGCCGACGGCGAGGAAGGGAAGTATTCGATCGCCGTGCGCGCGGTATGCACGACGGACTTTATGACGGCGCGTCCGGCGATTCCAGGAGAGGATTTTGAAATATCTGCCCTAACAGGAGCGGCGAGGGAGATCCTTGCAAAATTTGGCGACCATATTTCCTCGGTATATTATGATGTCACCGGCAAGCCGCCGGCCACCGTTGAGTGGGAGTAGTTGCCGCTTTCCCGAAAGTCCTTATAGATCAAGGACTTTCGGGCTTCATTTTTGCCTCGGGTACACGAAAGGTACACGGCGGGTACATGAAATACATGACAAAATCGTACCAAAACTATGCAAAACTTTCTAAATTTATTTGCAATTTCGTTTTGCCGACTCGGGTATAAGTGCGTATAAATTCCTAAAGTAGTGGACATCAAAAACCGTCACACTTTTTCGTTCCCATTTGCTCCCCACGAAGCGATTTGCTCAGCGGAGGATTTTTTATCGATCAGTTTGTAATAGATATGGATCTCTCTGGGAGCTTTGCTATACTTGCCGGGGCACTCGTCAACGGGGATGAATTCGATCAGCTCTATGCACATCTCGCAGGTCAGCTGGGGAATTTCCATATAGGCTTTCAACCTGCGGATGAATTCATCGGCGTTCGCCGCATCATCACGGATGGTCTGCGCTTTCTGCTCCGGTGCGGTGATCGTTTCAGTGAGAGATTTCTTTTCTTTCTGGTATTTTTCCAGCAGGTTGATACAGACTTCTTCGGGGATTTTACCAAGCACCTTGTCCTCATAAACCGAGCCGATCAGCTTGTCCAGCTCGGCAAGTCGGTGCGTGGATTCTTCAGCTTCTTGCGGTCGGCGGTGGCTTCAGCAGTGCTGAGTTTTTCGTTACGGCTGATGAATTCCTCTCTTGCCCGCTTTTCATCGGTAAGCACAAGGTTCATTTTGGAGCGAATATCTGAAAGAACATCGATTTTGATATAGTGACTTGTGCAGGCACGCTCACCCAATTTGGAATATGCGCCGCATGTGAAGTTCTGACGGTAGTAGGTTCTCTCGCCGCCACGCTTGTGTCGGGTATTGTTGTACTTGATATACATCTTGTTTCCGCAATCGGCGCAGTAGACGAGTCCGGACAACGGATTGACATATCCCGTTTTGTTTTTCTTACCCTGACTGACCGACGCTTCCATCTCACGGCACCTATCCCACAACTCCTGTGTCACAATGGCTTCATGCGTGTTGTAGACCCATATCATATCTTCGGGATCACGTTTGATCTGCGTTTTGTTCTTGTAAGAAATATTCGTAGTGCGGGGCTGAACGAGGTGTCCGAGATAAATGGGGTTGGTCAAAACCTGCTTTACCGTAGCGCTCGACCGTAAATGGTGCGACTTGCGTGTATTCGGAATACCGAACTTTTGTTCTTTTTAGTCCCCTGGAGGAAGGATGCCCTCATCATTGAAGGTCTGCGCGATATGGTTCGGACTGACACCGGATGCCCGCATTTCAAATATTCTTCGGACGTTTGCTGCTGCTTCACTGTCTATAACAGGCAACCGTTTTTCATCATCGCCCTTAATATATCCATACGGCGCATAGCTGCTACGGTAGATCCCTTCCTTGGCGTTTGCTTCAATGACCGCTTTGATTTTCTTGCTCGTGTTAGCGGCGTGCCATTCGTTGAATACATTCATGATCGGTGTCATATCCATGCCCGAATTTTCGGTCGTAGCCGAGTCCACATTGTCGCCTGCGGCAATGAACCGGATATTGTAGGTCGGGAACAGATAATCCGTGTATTGCCCGACTTCAATATAGTTTCTTCCGAAACGGCTCAAGTCCTTGACGATGATGACATTGATCCTGCCGTTCTTGGCATCCTCCAGTAGCCGCTGTACGCCAGGGCGGTTGAAGTTTGTACCACTCCAGCCGTCGTCGATATACTCGTCAACGATCTCAAAACCGTTTTCATGGGCGTACTTTTCAAGTATCTTTTTCTGATTCTCAATGGACGGGGATTCACCTGCTCGTTCATCCTCTTGTGACAATCTGTAATAGACCTGCTTTTTTGTTTTGTGTTTGCTTTGACATCCAATAAAATCCTTTCTGTCATGTCAAAGCAGCCTGATTTGTATGTGCCTTTATGATACCACAAAGCACATGACAAAGCAAGCTGCTAATTGTTAACTCGGCAAATTTATGCCGAAATCTTTTCTTCTTTTCCGTTTTGACTGCTCATATCCGCCAGTGCCTGTTTTTCGGCTATTTTGCGGATTACATGGTCTACATTCTTACTTCCTGTGTAATGACTGACAACGGTATAGCGGATACCGTCAATAACTACTACATGACTGCTTGTCGGCATGCCGCTGAATCGTTCTTTCATACCTTGCATCGTTTCTTTCGTCCGGCTGATAAGCATCGCCCCCTTTCATAAAAATGTGATAAATTTGCTCGGCTACATACATTGCTCATACTCATATTTCTTCCTTTCTTTGCGTTGCGGCATGGTCGTGCAATCTTTCACCGCCGGTCTTTTGTCGAACGTGGCAGAGAGATCGCCGATAAGGTCTGCTATCCGGGTCGTGATAGAGAAACAGGATTGCGGTTCATATTCTGCAATGCCCGGTAGGCGTTTTCGTTGCCCTTGTGTGCTGCCGTGTTCATGCCAATCGAAATAGTCTGATTCAAAGGGATAGATCTTGGCAAGTCGGTATTCTGCAAACGGATTGCCCATCTGTGCTGCTTGCTCCAGTAAAGCAATCGCTTTCGGAATGTTTTTCTTCAAGTGCTTACCCTCAGCATAATATTTTCCGAGGGTATAAGCGGCGTTGGCGTCACTGATGGCATCATACAGAAGACCAAAGCCCGCCTTTTTGTCAAGTCGCAGAAAATCCCCGAGAATATACAGCTGACCGAGAAGCATCTCTGCGTAGGGATTGTTCTGTTTTGCGGATAAGATCAACCAATACGCCGCGTTTTCGGGCATTTGGCGGTAATAGTCGCCCTGATAGATCATCTTGCCGAGCCGATATTGCGCCATAGTACCCCTTTTTGGCGGACGATTCCAAGTAGCAGGCTCCGTCATAGCTGTCGTAATAAGGGCTGTTCTCGTCAAACAAAAGGCGGGAGAGGCGGTACTCGGCATATTTGTTGCCAAGCTCTGCCTGCTCCCGTAGGTCGTAATATTTCTGCTTTGTCCATCCGTCCGTTTCGGGCGGGTCGTTGCAAAGACGGTCATCTTCCGATTGTTCATCCCGGAAGAACGCTCTTATCTCATCAAGAGACAGATCACCGTGCTCAAAATCGCCGAACTGCCGATGGTCGATGCGATCGCCGTGATGATCCACCGTTTCGTCTTCATAAGCAATTCTTCGTACTTGTCGATCCGCGTCTGCTCTCGCACATTGAGATTCGAAATAAACTCGTCTCCCGCTTTCCCATCCTGTTGCAAAAGTTCCTTGTTGTCGTAGAGCAATTTGTTCACCCTCGGCACGATGCTCTCCGAGGACGGTTTCACTTGTTCTGTAAACTTCCTCGACCAGTTCTGTATCTTGTTCCACATCTCGTCCGTGTAAGCCTCTGACTCCTTCTTGGTCGTCAGCGCCGCTATCTGCTGATACAGTCGGTTGAAATGTTACCGCTTGTTTCGCCCACTCCCTGAAGGCGTTCCAGTCCTCCTTCGGAATCGCATAGACGATCGGCTGATACAGCGTTTCCTCTATCGTCCTGACCGCAGTCTTGGATGCCGCTTTAGCCGCTCCATTGGGCTTGACGCAGGGTGTTGTTCTGTAAGCTGTTGTCTGATTGATAATTCATACTCTAAAATATCCTTTCTGTATTTGTTATCGTGTAATTTGTTGTCCCGAACTTTCATTCCGTTCGGGCAGGTGAATGCGATATATTTTCTTGTATCCGTCCAGGTGACGGTATAACCGGCAGAGGCGAGGGTATCACAGAACTCGCGTTTGTCTCCCGCCTGTGTCATGGCGGTGTCAATGTCATTGATGAGCTGGAATTTCCGGCCGTTCCCCTTCATGGTTGTCCGGTATTCCCGTGTGCCGATGGCTTTGCCGTAAGTTCGCTCGGAGGGAGAGAGGACAGAAAATCCATGTTCCGCGCAGATGGAATCACTGATTTTTCTTAGCTCCTGTAAAGTGTTAGGCGTGAAGTGAATCTTTCTGCCATCCTCAAAGCTGACCGAATTGACAATAAAATGGTTATGCACGCGCTGAACGCCGCTATCATCGTAAGCATCCGGGTGCGTTGCTACCAGCACCTCATAACCCGGAAAGAACTGCTCGGCAAACTCCATACCTATGCGGTGAGCTTCGTCATAAGACTGGATCTCACCCTGCATAAAGGATTGCACATATTGATAAAAATAGATATCCGATGCCTTGCCATAAAGGTTTTTTGTCGCCATGAATTCTTCATATGCGTACTTACCTAAACAGTTAACACCGCCCACATACTGCCGACCGTTAGAATCTACGGTCTTCTTTTCCTGCACGCAATAGTTGATGCAACCCCGCATAGCACTGGGGGGTTGTTTGCTTTCCTTGATAAAAATAACGGTCGCCATCACCGCTTCCTATGACGCCGTCCGTGCTGGCACAGAGCTTGTTTATTGCTTGATAGCATCGCCTGATGGCATCGGATGTTGCGGTCAGGTTTACCATGTGGATCACGCCCTGATGGCACAGCATGGTGAGCTGATTGAGATTTCTGCCGATGCCTTTCAGCTCATGAAGGATTGGTTTGAGTTCCTCGACCTAGTAGATTGTCTTTCCGAGCGCCGAGACGCGCAAGTATTCGCCGTCTCCCATGCCGGTCTTAGCGGCGATGCTCTCCTATGCAAAGCCGATGGGTAACGATATTTATTTCTTTGACCTCACCGAGGCACAGACAAAAAGCGTGCTGATGGGAAACAGCGACACATGGCAGGAGGACAACGCCATTTTCTTTCAGGTCCATGTGCGTCATCCGAGGTAACGACTACAAACAGCCGACCGAGGACACCGTCATTTCAGACCTCTGTGATGTCATGCTCTATCCTGACTTCAAGGGGATATTTGATCGGGATTCGGATAACCCCAAGACCGCACTTATGCAGAAAAAGACCGAGTCCATGTTTCGCCCCGAGGGGATCACATTGGACTTTGGTCACGGCTCTATGCGTTATCTTGTCTTTGAGCGATCGGGCAGTATGAACCGAAACGCAAAGCTCTCTTTTATTCGTGCGGATGTGTATGACGAACTTCGCCGCCGTATGATGGTCGGTATGACCATTGGCGATTGTCAGCTATCCAAGCTCTATGCCTACAACGGTTTATTATTTTCAAGCGGTACACGCATTGAGACGGATATGTTATGGGGAAAGGATGCTATTGTCATTATTGACAACCCGACAGCCGTATATCCCGACATCGATGTCACCACCGACACCACAGGTGTCGGTGGTGTTCGCAACTATGAGAGAGTCGAGAAAAAGAGCGATATCAAGGTCACGCTGTTTGACGGTGAGGGAATTGTATCTCCCGAACTTGCCGCCACAATTGACAGATTCTACTGCGGCCAACACATTCATACATCCTTCCAGATCTGTATGCCATATATCAAGGGCATGGTGCATGAGGTGGACTTTCACGGACTCTGCAGAGAAGCAACAGTCACAACGATTACAGATATGTGGGCATTTCACACCCAGTCGAGCGTATTCATATGATTCTGACCAAGAGCCAATTCAAGGGATGTGGTTGGATGACCGAAAACGGGCTGACTTTTTCGGAATATCTTGACCGTTGCCGGAACTATCGCCACGCTTTGTATATTACAGGTGTCAACAACACTGAAAATGAGCAGTACACGGATCTGAACTATCAGTTTTTATCCACGCTTGCTCTGAGTACCGATCAATTCAGACCAGTTGATCAACCGTCTGACTGGATGAAAGATCATATTGACAAAGAGGACGAGCTAAATGACAGCGATACCGGATCATGGTTTACCAAAACGACCGAAGAAATCTATTACCGCCTTCTCAACGACGAATGGTTTCAGTTCGATTACTATGTGGATCACGCCCCAAAGAATCCGAAGCTCGCCCTGCGTGGTATGAAGATACCTTTGCGGAAAAGATGAAAAAATACATTGATAGTACCGATTGGGACAGCGTAACGGCGAATGTGGAAAAGCTGCCGTACTATGCTTATATGCTCAAAAAGAACACGCCGAGGAAAGTTCCAAAGCCCGCGCCGTCCTCCGGACTTTTCACCTTTGCTAAATCTCCGAATTGGCAGGACAACCTCGATGCAGCTCTCTTTGAGCCGATAAAAGAGTTGATCGACACCTACGACCGCTGTCTGCGTCGTATTCGCTCAAACAGTCATCCGACACCGAGCAATTCCAAGAGAAGAGATATTGACCGCATTCTCATGATACGTGACCAAGAGGACACATACGACTCCGAGAGTCTATATGCCCTGTTCACCGAGATGAATGCGACACGCATTAAGACTGCAGTATTCCGGACAAAAAGGATGCCACCCCGAAGGCGGAGTGGCAGTTCAAAACAGATTTCCGTGAACTTCACGATGAGTTTCCGGAGCTTGTAGACGAGAACAGCTATCCGGCACTTGCACGGCATCGTAGATTTTATTAACGCCAGCCGCGACAAGGTAGGCAAGACCACACAAAAAATTGTCGGCAACATCGAAAAACTGGAGGATGCTTGGCGTAAGAAGGTCATACAATACCAAATCCCGATCTTTTCGGAAGGAACAAAGGGGGATTTGATTCTTCGCTTTGATGATGTGATTGCAGATGCGCTGGAGCTGGGTGCATTGCGGCAAGAATCGATTACCCTAACGGAAGAACAAGAACAGAGGCTTGCCGCTGTCACGCCAAAGTCTGTTCCGCTGAATGTAACAAGGACGCTACTCGAATACTATATCGCTAACAAACCAACCGACAGCGAATGGTGTGTCCTTCCTGTGACAAATGTGAAGGCTTTCCTCGGTACTTCGGCGCTGAACAGAATGTATCTGAAACATTTGACCGGCACGCTTACAGAACGGAAAGATGGAAAAACAGATGCGTGTATGTTCAGGATGAAAACAAGCACAACGATGGTGGTAACGGCAACATAAGAGAAAATGGATCAGTGGTTACCATTCAACATCCTAATC
Source organism: uncultured Clostridia bacterium (assembly GCA_944381075.1). GTDB lineage: Bacteria > Bacillota > Clostridia > Oscillospirales > CAG-272 > QALR01. Next base: position 40,531 of record CALWJT010000016.1, on the reverse strand, counting down.
GTCTTCTTTTGTGCAATTTGTATAAATTATATCAATACTGCACAAAAAACCAAGTATAACAGCATGGATTTTCATTATTTTTTGTGTATGTCCACGATTTTGCATGTAATGGAAATATTTGTATTGACAAAATATGACGCTCATGTTACACTTAATTTAGTAAAAGCTCATAAAAACCTAATGTCTCCCAAGCGCAAGTGCAATCAGCATTTCCCACCCGAGACTTCTAAACCCGCACAAGTGCATGCACTGAGTTATGGCGCACTTGTGCGGGTTTTTAAATCTCCAACATGTAGCGCAATTGCAAAAATAAAGTTGCAACGGTTCCAAATTCCAGAGGGATGATTGTTATATACAACGCCTATTATATCACAGAATATCGCGAATGCCATGCCCACTCGCAACCTCGGAAGAATGACACGAAATTGAGGGGCATCGAAAAGAACGGCTAGTCAATCTACGGGTTGCGAGACACCTCGGATGATCTTACAACACAATTAAGAATTAGATTTAATGCGGAACTATAGCCTTTTATCACGGTCGGGCACAGAGATACAAAGCGGACTCGGGGCAAAAAGTGTATCTGGGACACCGTACGCACCCGCACCGGTCATGAGAGAAGTGCACTGTTGAATGCCACAATCGAATGCTACATCGTTTTATCCCAAAGAGAGAGCGTATCGCCGACTACACTGCCGATGAGGTCATGATCTTTGCGGACATCATCAACGGACCGCCATGTAAGTGGCTTGGATACCGGAAGAACTTTTCACCACCGAACTTGAATGCAGCTTTGCTACGTGACCCGTTGATGCACGATTCTGCGTCTGTCTCGCTCGGAGCTCCGCTATCCTTAAATAGTTATCATATAAACAAAAAATAGAGGAAACGGCTTCTGGTAACATCAGTGAGGTTTTGAAATGTAGTATATTCACATGGTGCTTATCACAATCATTTAATTGATTTTCTGTATAATTTGTGTGACGGATATTCTCCTTCTCCAAGTAATTTTTGTTTGCCATAATTATAATACTGTTTTAAAAGCGCATTGCGTCCTAAGATAGGATATTCTTTTATCGCATTTTTAATATCGTATCATGCCATGAGGCTATGATTAGCTTGCCTATATTATGTAACGTTTAGCAATAAAGATATAATAAATTACAAAAAGATTTAAAAGTTGAGTTTACAAGCGACGAAAAACAAGTGTTGAATTTTCCAGAAATCAATACTTCGGAGTAAAGTATCAACTTCTTCACCTGGAAATCGGACAGAATAATTTATTATGGCTATCACGCAGTTTTTGAAGTTCATTTTGTTTATTAAACCTTACAAAATTTTTTTTTTTGAAAATAACCTGAATTGAAAATATAAAGACAAGCGAATTATTATTCAAAGACCATTTGATGTTTTGGCATAAAGATAATAGTTTTGTGCTGTAACATAATTTTATAGTGAAAGGAGAAAAAACATGTATTTCTTATCTGATATCGATTCATTAAATGGATCGAATGGCAATTGCCCTCCAGGATGTGACACTAATTGTGGTTGCAAGGGCAAATGCAATGGATGTCAAGGTTCCTGCGGTAGTTAAAATGCGGGTACAACATAGAGCTTATTCAAAACTAAAGTTCTATGTTGTACCACAACTAATGTCGGAATAAGTTTAAGTTTTAGTCCCGACCATCTGAATGGTATTATTTAATTTAAGGAGAAAATATATATGTTAAAAATATCAAAATATACAGTAATACATGAAGTAGAAGATGGCGTATTATTATATAATATGAAAAATGGAGCACAAATTTTTGTCAATAATGAAGAAGAAAAACTTAAAGGAGATCTTTTATCTTTAAAGAAAAAAGACTGTGATAATATAGAAAATGACATATTTAAAAAAGCGTTTTGTGTTCCTGATGATATTGATGAAGTGCAAGAAGTGATGGCATCATATTATAAACAAATGTTTGATCCTACAAATTTGTCTTTTATAATAATGCCCAACAATATATGCAACTTTAGATGTAAATATTGTTATCAAGAACATGGCAAAAAAGTAATTTCTGATGAAAATATAGATAAATTTATAAAAGCAATAAAAAATTATTATTATGATCATGGGTTAAAAGATTTTTATATAGAGTGGTTTGGTGGAGAGCCATTCATTTCATTTGATATAATAAAGAAAGTTACTGATAATTTGAATAGTTTTTTTTACGGTAAAAATGTTAGATATCATTATGGCGCAACAACAAATGGATCTTTATTTTCTAAAGATCAGATTGAATATCTATTGAACAATCAATTTGATTTTTTCCAAATTACAATAGATGGAGATAAAGAAACTCATAATAGCAACAGACCATTATCAGATGGACGACCTACATGGAATATAATATTTGATAATTTAAAAACTTTTAATTCTTTTAAAGAGTTTGATTTTCATATTTCTATCAGAGTGAACTATAATAACGAAACATTTGCTGGTATAAATGAACTGTTTGATGCAATAAAAGATAATCTTGATAGTAGGTTTACCGTGTTTTTTCATACTATTGGTAAATGGGGAGGCGAGAACGATGAAGCTCTTGATGTTATTGATTATTCTATAGAACCGTACACGACAGTTATGTTAATGGAAGAGGCGATTAAAAAAGGGATAGAACCCTTAACAAATTATAATTATTATAATCCATTCAAACGAGTTTGCTATGCTGGGTTGCCATATCACTTTACATTAGGGAGCGATGGAAAATTAAGAAAATGCAACGAAGAAGATGAAGAACTTGATAAATTTAATGTTGTAGGAACAATTGAGAATGAAAGAATAGAATTTAATTTATATAAATGGAGCCGTTTTGTTTTGCCAAATGGAAAAATAGAACTTGAAAACAAATGCAAGGAATGCATCAATTTGCCTGTTTGTTTTGCTCAGAATTGTCCTAAATCGAGAATTATAAATGGTAATAATCGTTGCCCAAATGATTTTATTGTTACATCAGAAGTCCTAATGAATAAGTATAATTACATGATTAAATCCATTCGAAGAAAATAGCGTGAAAGATACGAATCACTTGCCGCCGAGAAAGTGCAACAAGAAAGCCCTGCACAAAACAATTCTTTGCAGAGTTAACGAAAGCGAATATAGCCACGGGTTAGGTCTGGAATCCCACCGATCTTTTTAAGGTAAACTTCTTGAGAAAAGCTTTTGTCCAAAGCTATTAAGCAGGCAACGGTGGTTCATCAAAAGCAAGGTTTGACCACATCTTAGTCCTTGCTATAATTGGGAAAACAGCAGTGAGGATCATTCCGTGCAATGGCAATAATGTCATGTTTCTTCCCTCTGCGTTTGGAGATTTGATCATACTTTAAGCGGTAGTAAGAATTGTCTGTGGCTTTTACGGCTACGTGAGCGACTTGCACTAACGCAGGTTTGATATATACTCCTGCATATGTATTTTACAACAATTTTGTTACAAAATCGCCGCTATCCGGCACTTTTTCATCACTATTTGTGCTGACTCAAAGCGACAGAATGGAGATTAAAATGACAAATAAAAAGCATCCCCTAAAAATCACAATCGCTGATATTAAGTTAATGTTAAAATATATTTGGAATGGCGATAAATTTATAATACCGTTAAAATTCATTTCGTTAATTATTGCAACGCTTCAAACTGCAGTCGGAACTTTATATATTAAGTGGATCATAGATTCTATTACGGCGAAAAACTCTTTTAATATTGTTATCAGGCATATCATTATTCTGCAGGTAATTTCTTTCATTTTGTATTCCGCTTCTACCATTATAAGCAATGTTATTATATCAAGCAGAGAATATAAGTTGCGAAATAATTTGCAGAATGTATTTATAAAAAAAGCCATGAAACAAGATTTGGAGTGCTATGAAAATTTCAAATTTTATGATAATTATACGAAAGCGATAAGGTATGCTGATACAAAAGCCTTGGACTTTTTAAATATACTTTTTTCTATTGCCAAAAATGTATTCAATGTAATTCTGCTATCGTCAATTATAATTACATTAGATCCGTTTATACTTATTATCATTGCGGTTATGGTTGTTGTATCATTTTTTGATCAAAACAGATCAAGCCGATATTCCCAGGAGCAGTATGAAGCAGAGGAAACAATTAACAGAAAATCAGAATACATAAAAAAGGTTTCTCATTTCAAAGATTTCGCCAAAGATGTAAGGCTCTATAACTTAGGGCAGTTCTTAATTAATAAACTTAATGAAACATTTGTTGAAAAGTATAAAATATACAAAGAAACAAAAGCGAAATATTGGAGGTTTAAATACATTATCAGTGTAATAAATACTTTAATGATAGCACCTGTTTTATTAGGTTATATTGCATTTAAAACGATTACCGGAGATATTACACTCGGCAGTTTCACCGTGTTGTTTTCAGCGTGTTATCAAATCTCAGGTGAATTGGCTGGTATTATCAATTCTTTTGACCGATTAAATTTTGAAAGCGAATATTATGTGTCACATTTACGCGGAATCTTGGATTATCAGCCATCAATTGAAAACGATATTGAAGATAAAAAAAGTATTGAAAAGATTATTTCCATAGAGTTCAAAAATGTTTTTTTTAAATATCCGCATCACGATGAACTGATTCTGGACAATATATCATTTCGTATAACATCTGGTGAAAAGGTAGCGATAGTTGGAAGAAACGGTGCCGGGAAATCAACTATTATCAAGCTATTATTAAGACTGTACGATGTAACCGATGGGGAGATATTGATAAACGACGCTGATATTAAAAACTATAATATTGTTAATTTAAGGAAATGTTTTGCAACAGTCATGCAAGATTACAATATCTTCGCTTTTTCCATTCGAGAGAATATATCAATGGGAGAAGTTTATAATGAAAAAGATATCCAGGCATCATTGGAGTTCAGCGGACTATCTCATAAGATTAAAGGTATTGATGGGGGAATAGATGCAAATATCGGGCGGGAATTTGATGAAAACGGGGTCAATTTCTCTGGTGGCGAGTTACAAAAACTATCTTTGTCAAGGGCTTATATTCGAAATTCGTCAGTTATTGTTTTAGATGAGGCAAATAGTTCTCTTGACCCGTTTGCAGAGTTTAAGCTTAATGAAAAAATCATGCAAATGACATCTGATCAGATTGCTTTATTTGTTTCGCACAGACTAACAACGACGGTTTGCTCTGATAAAATTATAATGATTGATAACGGAAAAATTATTGAATCTGGAACACATGAGCAATTATGTTCCGATCCGAACAGTTATTACCGTGATATGTTTGAAAAGCAGGCGCACGCCTATGAGATTAATAAGGTGATTAAAGAATATGAATGAACAGTATGTTTATAATTGTTATAAATTTATTTTAAAATCTAATATACCACTTAGTTTTCTTCCTAAATGCAATGAAAACTTTTTTATGTCAGATTGTATCATAGATTTATCTTGCCATAATGAAAAAACATTCGACAATGAAAAAATTTATTGCACGAAAAATAATAAGGATTATATTATTGAATCGCCACTTACTTCATATGTTATTGATGTGGAAAACAATAGGATTAAGGCATATTATAAAAATAAAAATGAACTTGAATCCACACTCTATAATTTGCCTTTTTCTATTTTGGCACATAATTGTAAAGATATCCTGCTTCATGCAAGCAGTATTGAGTGTAATAAAAAAATTATAGCATTTTGCGCGGATAAGGGCGTTGGAAAAACCACTTTTGTTTCACATTTGACAAAATTTACAAATGTTTTTTCAGACGATACACTATACTTAACAAGGACTAATAATATTATTTCATGTTTTTCTAATAGTATGCCATTAAAAATGAACTTCAGTACATTTAAAAGCCTTTCAAATGAAGATAATATATTTGTTACTGCAAAAGAAAGTTTACAAGGGAAAAAATTTATAGAAAGCCGATGCCTTAACTTGGGGTTTGGAAATATTTCTGGAATATTCAATTTAAAATGCATATTTTTTTTACGGAGAGTTAGAAATAAAATCGGGATTGAAGTAAAGAATATAGACAATGAATTACAAAAGAAAAGTTTACTGTTGAATAATGTCGTTGGAATTAGCTACCTTTTGCCTGAACATGTTAAAAACATACTGAATTCCTCGTTATTTATTTATATTATTCAAAACATTCCGTTTAAATATTTGGATATTTGTGATGATCTATTTTGCATTCATCAATGCTCTGAAAAATTTTATTATTATATTTTAAACGAGGTAGTATAAATCATGATTCAAGAAGCTATTCGGATGAAGAATCTAATTGAAGGCAAGTTTCTTTACAAACAGTTATCACAATTACTCATTGATACACAACAATACTTATTTGCTATAGTAAAAGGAGAGCCATTATCGATTGAAGCATATCAGAAAAACGGCATGCGTTTGTACAATGATATTGATATATTAGTTTCGCGAAAAACTCTAAAAAAACTTGAAGAGGTCTTACAAGCAAATGGTTTTATGAATATATATTCTAATTATAGCAGAGAAGATAGAATTTTTGTACTTACCAATTCACACCAATTATTACCATATATAAAAAATATAAACGGAAATGCTATTTATATAGACTTAAATTATGACATCTTTTGGGGAGAATATGAAGGCAAGCGAATAGACATTGAGGAATTCCTGTCAGACACAATAGAAATGGAGATTTACGGTGTCAAAGTGAAAACGTTGCCCCCGATAAAAGCAATGATTCATCTTATTCTTCACCACTATAAAGACATAAACTCTCTTTTTCTGCTCGCAACCAGGAAAAGCATCAGATACGATATGTTCAAGGATGTATATTACTTGCTGAAAAATAATCTTGACGCGATATCTTTAGACAAACTGTATACCATGAGTGTCGAATATGAGATTATCCCCTATGTTTTTTATGTCTTATACTATACAGGTCAGGTATTTGATGACGATGTATTAAAGCAGTACATAGAAGCATTCAGAACACCGGTGGGAGAGGCACTTCTGAATAGCTACGGTTTATGCGAAAAGGAACGGCGTGAATGGAAGTGTGACTTCAAAACAAGGCTTGATTCGGATCATCTTTACGAACTGATCAAAGAGACCCTAACAGAACGGGATAAGGAAAAGATCGCAATCAATAAGCGAGTCTTTCTGGGGATAAGCGAATGAAAGAAATAACAAAAGAAAAAATACTGGAAATCGTTAATTCCGTTCAAGACATGGAAGTGACCGTAGATCAATGTGATAACGATCTGCTGGAGTTGGGAGTGGATTCTATCAAATTCATTCAAATTGTTGTGTCGCTTGAAGAAGCATTTGAATGTGAGATACCTGATGAAAAATTGCTATTGACCGAAATGAATTCGGTTAACAAGATGTTGGAGGTGCTCCAACTTGCTGTCAGCGAAAGCAATAAATCGGTTCTTGAATCCAGGGATCCATAAGATGAGGTGAATCTATGCAGGAAAAATCTTTATTTGAGCTGTCCTTTGTCTCCAATCTGTCTGTCGAACCGTTTTTGGTACCGTCTGCCAATCGGATATTTGAGCAAAACGGAATTCGGATTAGAATAGACACTGTGAATTACGATGAATATTGTTCGACTAAGTCGTTACAATGATTTGCCGAGATCGATTTTGTCGTAATTCTTTTGAGTTTTGAGGACACATACCCGGGGGTGTTGGATGAGGATTCGTTGACAGAGGTAAGCGCGATTGTTGACTTTGAACTTGAAAAAGCACATCGCATCTGGGAGGCAATCAGAAAAAATTCCAAGGCATCTGTATTATGGTTCGGATATGAAGATTGGCAATGGAATTCTTCCTTTGTGTTCGGTTCGCAGTATGCTTCGAATGGATTGGTGGACAAAATCAACGTTCAAATACGAGAAGAGTTTGACTCCGAAATCACGTTTATCGATACCAAACGCCTGATTGCATCCGTCGGAATATCGAACGAATATAGCATCAAAAACAAGTACAGATGGAATTATCCGTACAGTCAATCGTTATCTGAAAAAAATCAGTTTGGAAATATATAAATAATACCTGATTACATACGGAATATCAAAGAAATGTATCGTGCTTGACTGTGACAATGTATTGTGGGGCGGAATACTTTCGGAAGACGGTTTTGAAAATATCAAGCTGAGTTCTTCCGGTCTTGGAAAACCATATCAGGATTTTCAAAGATATCTGTGGAAAAGAAGCGTATTTGAATTTGAAAACTTTGAAGACTGTAAGCGGTGTAAATGTTTGCCTATTTGTGTAGGGAGTTGTAAGCGGGAGCGAATTGAGAGATGTGCAAAGCCATGTTTATGGCGTGAAGAGGATATTTACGAAGCCATGCAGAACTATTATTTCCATCATCACTCTGTATAACGATTTCCGGTCATAGATCGGGAGAAATAGCAGAAAATTTTTTATTATCTGCTAAATAGAGAGTGTTTATTTCCCTAAAAGAATGACTTGAAATCGAAAATTGAGAAGGAGGTGAAAAAATGAAGATACTTAGAGAGTCAGTAGAGCTGTGCAATTTTATGGAGAGTTTTGACGATTGTTCAAACTTTCATGTCGACATGAAGGATTTGGATAACCCGGATTTTTATAATAGATATACATAAGTTATAAATGATTTAACAGCATGAGTTGTGTCAAATATTGAAAACATCACTAATTTTATAGGAAATATTTTATCTGTTGCTACCGTTGTTTCTTTAATGATTTCGATGGATCCATGGATGATACTTGTATCGCTTATTGGAATCGTCGCTAATATTTTGTTTACCCCCCTCTTAAATAAGTTTAGGATATGAAAGCTATAAAGAAAGAAGTGGACCTAGTAGAATTTTTAAACTACGTCAAGCGAGTATTTTATATTAAGGAGGGAAGAAAGAGAATACGCGTTCTTTTCCGCGGCGGGCTCTCTCGTGAGGCTGTGCGGATTGGCGGAACGCTGACAGCGTATTTGCACGGCGGTACTGAAAAACGATGACAGCATGGGCCGGCTGCGGGCGTAGATTGCTGGAATGGAACAGAGGCTGTACGGAGGGAAAGACCCGTATTCTCCGGCAGAAAAAAAGAGAAAGCCGGCCTTGGGGAAAGACGGAAAAGGAATTGAAATCTGCTGCTGTTTATGTTATACTACCGGTATCGATAAAAACGGATCGGATGGGGATTGGAATACGGATCTGACCGATAACGCAAAAACGGAGGGATCTTGGAAATGGAGGAGATACGGACTGAGCGCTTGTCCGAGCTTTCGGCGCCGCTTCTTTCCTGGTATGCAGAAAATAAAAAAGCGCTTCCATGGCGGGCAGACGCAACGCCGTATCATGTATGGGTCTCGGAAATCATGCTGCAGCAGACGAGAACGGCGGCGGTGATCCCATATTATGAGCGGTTCCTCTGTGAGTTGCCAACGGTATCTGCGCTGGCTTCGGTCTCCGACGAACGACTCATGAAATTGTGGGAAGGGCTTGGATATTACAGCAGGGCGAGAAATTTAAAAAAGGCGGCTCAAATCCTGGTAGATTCCTACGATGCGAAGCTGCCGGATACTTTGCCGGCGCTTCTGTCGCTTCCCGGTATAGGGGAATATACGGCAGGAGCGATCGCGTCGATCGCTTTCGGTCTGCCGGAGCCTGCCGTGGACGGGAATGTGCTCCGCGTCGTCATGCGGTATCTCGGATGCCGTGCGGATATCACGTCTCCTGCGGTGAAAACGCAGGTCGCTGCGGGCCTTCGGGCTATATATCCGTCCGGAGAGGAGGCAGGCTTGTTTACGCAGGCGATCATGGAACTGGGGGAGAACCTGTGCATTCCGAACGGAGAGCCGCGGTGTGAGCATTGTCCCCTGCGGAAGCAGTGTGAGGCGAAGCGCAGAGGCTGGACGGGAATGCTTCCGGTAAAAAGTCCGAAAAAGGAGCGCAGAAAAGAGGAGCGCACGGTATTTTTGCTTTCCTGCCGCGGCCGCTATGCCGTCCGTAAAAGGCCGGCGGGCGGACTGCTCGCCGGCCTTTGGGAGTTTCCGAATGTCTTGGGCAAATTGACGCCTGACGAGGCGGCAGAATATGTGAGGACGCTGGGGACCGACGTGCTTTCCTGTGAGCCCTGCGCAGAGGCCGTCCATGTTTTTACTCACGTGGAGTGGCATATGACGGGCTATCTTGCGGAATGTACCAGTCCGGCGGAAAATTTTATCTGGGAGAGGGCGCAGATCATTCGAGACCATTATGCGGTTCCGACGGCGCTGCGCGCGTTCATGAAAATCATGGCTCAGGACGCCGGAGAGACGGGGGAAGGATAGTGTCTGCCGATGAGGGTCGCTTGTGGCGGCCTCTGTATTTGTAAAATAAAAGCGTTTGCGTGTTTTTCCCTTGACAGGCGCGCTGTGCTTGTGCTATGATAAACATAAGGACAGCAGCGGAAATTTTCCGTGCGGTCCAAAATGTTTTGTCTGGGGTTAGCTTATACTAACTTCGGGCAAGCGATGTTCTCGAAAGAACATCCAAGTGAGCCGCAATCGTATCTCGGGAGAAGCACGGAGCTTCGTTTTAGCCGCCCCAAACGATTGTCGGCTGACAAAAATTGTGCAGAACCGGAGGGATAAGCAAATATGTGGAGGATTACCATGCAGATCGATGGGATGCGGTGCGGAATGTGTGAAGCGCATATGAATGATGCGGTAAGGAATGCGTTTCCGGTAAAGAAGGTCTCTTCTTCTCACAGCAGGGGACAGACCGTCATATTGACGGAGCGGGAAATCGATGAACAAAGCTTAAAAGAGATCGTGGAGAAAACCGGGTATCGGCTGATCTCGGTCAGCAAGGTGCCGTATGAGAAGAAGGGCTTTTTTTCCTTCCTCGGCAAATAAGGCGCCCGCTTTTTAAACGGCAGATCGTTCGTACCCTGTAGGGACCAAAATCGTCATAAATTGAATCAATATGTCCTTGCAGCTCAGCAGGATAGAGCGGTCACTTCCTATGTATGGGCCCTTTTGCTTTCTATCCCAAAAGAAACGAATCGCGGGTCCCCCGTTTGAATTGACAGAAGCGCATTTCTGTGATATGATGAAAGCGAAATTTCAGTTTCGCTTAAAATGAGGAAAGAGCATGATGTGTCAAATCGTCCTTGAAGGGGAGAGCCTCTCATATGAGCTTTGCCGGAAAAGGGTGAAAAATATCAATCTTCGGATCCGGGCAGACGGCACCGTCTTTGTCAGTGCGAATACATGGGTCACGCAGACGCAGATCGAGTCGTTTTTGCGGAAGAAATCCGAGTGGATTTTGCGTGCGCAGGCACGTTTTCGGGCGTCTGCGGCGGATACCTTGCCGCCGCCGCAGTATGTGTCGGGAGAGCCCTTTTATTTGCTTGGGCGAAAATATACGCTTCGTGTGTGCCAAGGGAAGCACAATTCTGTTGCCGAAGAGGGAAATTGGCTGATCCTTGCCGTGACCGATCCCTCCCGCTTTGCACTCAAAAAGCGCGTGTTAGAGGAATATCGGGATGCGGTATGCTCGGATACGATGAAGAGGCTTTGCATGGCTGTCTATCCGATCTTTGCGGATTACGGTATCCCGTTCCCGACGATCCGTTTTCGGAAGATGCGGGCGCGGTGGGGAAGCTGCCGTCCGAAAGAAGGGGTCCTCACGTTTAACAAACGGCTGGGAGCGTATCCCATCTCTTGCATGGAATATGTCGTCATACATGAGTTTGTGCATTTTCTTCATCCCGACCATTCTGTGCGGTTTTATGAGAGGCTGGGGGCATGGATGCCGGATTGGAAAGAGAGAAAAGCTCTTCTGGACACCTTTCCGGCGCGGCAGGACGGAACAGAGGTGCGAAGGGATGAAGGGAAAGGGGAAGAAAAATGACGGAGGTTGTGGCTGCTCTTATTTGGAAAGAGAACCGATTTTTGATTTGTCAGCGTCCGGAAAAGAAGGCTTGTGCTCTGCTGTGGGAATTTGCCGGCGGCAAAGTGGAGGCAGGCGAAACACCGGAGCAGGCACTGATTCGGGAGTGCAGGGAGGAGCTTGGGATCGCTGTGCGGCCTCTTGGCGTTTTTGCCGAGACCACGTATGCCTATCCTGATATCACCGTCCATCTGATGCTGTTTCATGCGGCGGTTGAAAAGGGGGATCCGCAATGTCTCGAGCATCACGATATGCGCTGGATCCTGCCGTCGGAAATCCCGATGTATCCATTTTGTCCGGCGGATAAAGAAATCCTTGAAAAAATACAGAAGGAATACGGAGAACACGGATGATTTTTTTGGAATATGCGAAATGCTCGACCTGCCAAAAGGCGAAGAAGTGGCTGGATCTGTATGGCATCGATTATATAGACCGTCCTATCAGAGAGCAGAATCCCACTTTGGATGAGCTGACAGCTTGGATAAGGGCAAGCGGACTGCCGTGCCGAAAATTTTTTAATACCAGCGGACTGCTTTACAAATCGATGAATTTGAAGGACAAGCTTCCCAGTATGACCGAGGACGAATGCCTGCGGCTTCTTGCGTCGGACGGCATGCTCGTCAAGCGTCCGATCGTGGTCGCGGAGTCCTTGGTCCTTGTCGGATTTCATCCCGCAGAATGGGAGGAAAAACTGAAAGGATGGATGCGCGCGCATGAATGAAACGGGAACAGAGGCGATCCGAGCGGCTCTTTTTTCCATGCAGGATCCCGGTTATCAAGCCTTTCAGTCGGCTTTGCTGCCGACGGTGGATGCGGAAACCGTCATCGGCGTCCGTATGCCGGAGCTGAGAAAGTATGCAAAAAAACTTTCGGCATCTTCGGCGGCGCCGCTTTTTTTGCAGGAGCTGCCGCATTCTTATTATGAAGAGAACAATTTGCATGCGCTGCTGATCGAACGGATGCCGGACTGGGATTCGGCCGTAGCGGCGCTGGAGAGGTTTTTGCCCTATGTCGATAATTGGGCTACCTGTGATCTGCTGGCGCCGAAATGCTTTTCCGAAAACCTGCCGTCTCTTCTCCGCCGGATCCCAGGTTGGCTTATGTCCGAGCATGCTTATACGGTACGGTTTGGAATCGGGATGCTGATGAGGTATTATCTGGACGAGCAGTTTTCTGCCGATTATCCGGCGCTTGTTGCGGGCGTCCGCTCGGACGAATATTATGTCAATATGATGATCGCGTGGTATTTTGCGACGGCGCTTGCCAAGCAGTATCCGACGGCTGTTGCCTACCTTGAAGAAAGACGCCTTCCCGAATGGGTACATAACAAGACCATACAAAAAGCGGTGGAAAGCCGCCGGATCGATTCCCGGAAAAAGGACTACCTGCGCACGCTGAAACGATGAAGCCTTTTCGTCTGGGAGAAATCCGCGGACGAAAAGGCTTTGCTCGCTCTTTGCCGGAAAAACCGGATGGGACGGGCCGGCGTTCTTGCCTCTGAGATCGCTGCTGCCATGGTATTGCTGCTGCGCCTCGGCCTGCGAGCTCCGGGCAGCGAACGGAGGATCGGGGCATTTCAGATGGACCTAAGAAGCCCTGGCGATTTCTTCGCGGAGGCAATCTAAAAATGCCTTTGCGGCTTTGGAGAAAATCTGATATTTTTTCCATGCGATTGTGATCTCGGCTTTCACCATTGGCTCCAGGGGAAGAAATACAAGACAGGTGCCCTCTGTATTGACCAAATGCTCCAGCGTGACGGTGCAGCCAAGTCCTTCTTCTACCATGATGGCGGCATTGCGGATCAAATTATAGGTATCTGTAATGTTGAGACTGTGAAAGGAATAGCCGAGCCAGCCGGACAGCTCGTTCTGCTCCAGCATTTGCCTTGAACAGAAAAGGGTAAGGCCTGCCATATCCGCCGGCGTGACCGACTGCTTTGCGGCGAGCGGATGGTCCCTGTGCAGCAGAAGTCCCCATCGGTCCGTCTTCGGAAGCTTTTGATAATCGTATTTGCTAAGATCGGTATTGCCGACGAAAACGCCGAAATCCACGAGCCCCTGCTCCAGGCGTTCGGCGACCTCCCGGTCATTGCCGCTGTAAAGATGAAAATGGATGTCGGGATGTGCATGATGAAGCTGTTTCATGGCTTTAATGAGAAGCCGCATGCTTTCGGTTTCTCCGCATCCGATATAAACATCGCCGGCTATGGTCCCTTTTTCCGTATGAAATGCAGCCTGTGTTTTATCCGACAGTTCGATGATTTCCTGGGCACGCTTTTGGAGAAACATGCCTTCTTCTGTAAGCGTTACTTTTCTTTTGCCGCGGATGAGCAGCCTTTTTCCAAGCTCGTCTTCCAAATTCATCAGCTGCTTTGATAGTGTAGGCTGGGTGATGTGCAGGATCTCCGCCGCCCGTGTTATGCTCTGTTCTCTGGCTACCGCAAGAAAATAACGTAAAACTCTCAGTTCCATATACGGCCTCCTTTCTCTTAGAATAACATGTTTTGGAATGCATGTCAATTATGATAAACGATAGAAAATGAGCATTTGCAGTTTGAGATACGACGATTTATAATAGAAGCAGACAGGCAGCGGTGTAAGAAGAAACAGGAGGCTGCGGCGAAAATACCGTGTGCCCTCTCCGGATAGATTTTTGCGCGCAACCGTGAGGGAAGTGCTTTTCTTTGGCTTTCGTCTGTTCGCAAATGGCTCTTTGAAATGTCCATGAAGGGCAAACGGGCGGGAAGCGGGATTTCAGAAGGGAGCATGGGGCGGAAGCGGATTTCTCATAAAAGGCTACCTTCCGCACAAAAAACGGGTCCGAGCAGCCGCGTACAGACGCGATGCTCGACCCCGTTCCATTGGATGGCTATGGGAGCTGTGTATGACATTTTGGATCGTACAAAAAGTTTGCGGCGTTTTGGGACGGTCGAATAAAACCATTTGAAAAATCGTGCCTGAATGGTACCCCGAATCACGATAAAACAGTATGCTGCTTTGAAACAAAAGAAAAACCACCATATCTGGTGGTTTTTCTTTTGTGGTGACCCGTACGGGAATCGAACCCATGTTTTCGCCGTGAGAGGGCGATGTCTTAGCCGCTTGACCAACGGGCCATACCGACCGGAATCCGGCGCGGTTTGTATTATATCATAATTTTACCCGTTTTGCAAGAGGTTTTTTAGATTTTTATGAAATTTTATTTAAATATTCCTCGAGACATAGGCCCGATGCGTATATCTCTGCCGCAGCTTCCTTCCCGACGTATCGAAAATGCCACGGTTCAAAAGCGATTCCTGTGATTTTTTCTTTTCCTTCCGGATACCGGAGAATGAAGCCATACAGATGCGCATGCTCAGAGAGCCACCGGTATTCTGCGGTTTCGGCAAAGGCGAGCGAAGCGCAGGACAGGTGATGCATGTCTACAGCAAGGCCGCTTTCATGCTCGCTTTTCCCTGGCTCCGCAAAATAGCGCTTCGTCAGGTGCAGCGCTTCTTTCTTTGTCATCCCGCGTGCGAGATAGCGCTCCACTGCGCCGTCGAACAACTGCTTTTGATATTCGCGGGAACGATATGCGCTTGTTACGCTGATGTTGGAAAATCCTGCTTCGGCGGCCGCGGCGTTCAGCTCTTCCAGCGCTTCGGCGGCTGCTTTTCGCAGCTTCTGAGGGGGCCTGCCGTCGTCTCTTGTCGATTTGACATCGACAAAATCATCCTTGAAGATAAGGGCATAATCCTCCGGCAAGGGATTTTCGGAATTGATCAAGATCAGATATTCGTTTTTTTCCGCAGCTCTGACGGACATTTGCGCGCCAAGCAGGCAAAAGCAGAGGAGCATGGATAAAATTTTTTTCATTTGATATTCCTCCATCATGACGGGATCATCCTTATTCTGTGCAGATGAACGTCATTTTATCGGAGAAAAGACAGCGGGGCAGGATTTTATATTAAAATTCGGCCAGTCTCTTGCAAAATTCAGGGATTTTAGGTAAAATAAACATATCATAAATCGATTGGGAGGCGTTTTGTTTTGAAGCAAAATATATTGTTCCGCGGGATTCTGCCCGCACTCGTCAGTCCTGTTTCCGAGGACGGGGAAGTGCTTGTCGGGGAAACGGAAAGACTGGTCAAATGGCAGATGTCGGAGGGAGTGAACGGCTTTTATATCTGCGGCTCGACCGGAGAGGGGCTGCTTTTGAAAAAGGAGACGAGAAAAAAGCTGTTAGAGGTGGTGTTGGATGCCGTGCAGGGAAAAGTCCCGGTCATCACGCATGTCGGCGCGATTGATCTTCCGACAACGCTGGAGCTGGCCGTCCATGCGAGAGAGGCCGGCGCGGCGGCTGTTTCATCGATTCCGCCTATCTATTTCCAATATGGGGAAAAAGAAGTGATTGAGTATTATAAGCAGATCGCCGCCGCGGCGGAGATCCCGCTTGTCATGTACGGCGTCGGGCTTGCGAACACAAAGCTTACGGTTTCGCTTGTAGAAGAGCTCATGAAGGTGGAAAACATCATCGGGATCAAGTGGACCTATCCCGACTATTATTCCATGGGCTTGCTGAAAAATATAAACGGAGGAAACATCAACGTCATCAACGGACCGGATGAAATGCTGGTCTGCGGACTCGCCATTGGGGCCGATGCCGGCATCGGCACGACCTATAATGTGATGCCGGGACTGTTCGTAAAGCTGTACGATGCGTACCGGAACGGCTGTGTAGAGCGGGCGAAAACGCTTCAGCAGACGATCAATCGGGTTATTACCGTTTTGATCCAATATCATGCCATTGCGTCCACAAAGGAGCTCCTCTGTCATATGGGCTTTGAGGTGGGGCAGTGTACAAAGCCTCTGCGCCGCCTGACAGCGGAGGAGCGTGAGGCGTTCCTCGCTGAAGTGAGCGGCATTGTTGATTTTGAGCGGCAGGAAATCATTGAAAATGCAGATGCATGACCATTCATAAGAATTTAAAGTTTTATATATACGGAATGCCGTAAAATTGTCCGTTCATTTTAGGGATATCATTTTATATTGACAAATATAGAATAGAATGATACAATTTAAAGTACCAATTGTGCATTTTTAGACAGGGAGGCGAATACGATGAAATTTTGTAAGCAATGCGGATATGAAATGGAGGACTCTTCCTCGTTTTGCCCAAACTGCGGAACCCCGGCAAAAGAAGAAAATCGGTCTTTTAACCCGGTGCCTTTGATCCTTGGCATCCTTGGGATCCTGTTTGGATGGCTTTTTGCTTTGATCGGACATATCCTTTCCATTATCGGGATTGTTCTTGGCGTAAAGGAATATAAGTGTTCGGGCAGTGTTTCCGGTTTGATCGTCAGTATCATCGGGGAGCTTTGTTCGATTGCCAGCTCCATCTTCGGTATGTTGATAATGTTGGGAATGATGGCCGCTTTATCTTGATCCTTGGCAGTCTCCGAAAAGTTTTATATCTTTTCGGAGACTATTTTTATGGGAAAGCGCACCGGTATTTATACTTGAATTGGAGGTATAAAAAGAAAAGTACTTGCTCCGTCTTTTCATAGATGATGAAAGCTGCCGAGCAAATAAAAAGCGGTCCGCCCATATTGGGGCGGACCGCTTTTTATTTCAAATTTTTCTGTATGAAATCCAATCAATCGTTTGCATAAAGCTCGCTGAGCTTCAGGAGCTTTTCGTATTTTGCCTTTGCCTGCTTTTCGGCTTCCGCAAAGAGCGTCTCCGCTCTGTCGGGGAAGGACTGAACAAGACGGCTGTAACGGGTCTCGCTCTTGATGAAGTCGATATAGCTTGCCGTCGGCGCCTTGCTGTCGATGGTCAGCGGATTTTCTCCGGCGGCCTTCCGCTCGGGATTGAAGCGGAACATCTGCCAATAGCCTGCCTCGACGGCACGCTTCATTTCCGCCTGGCAGTTGCCCATACCGCCCTTGACGCCGTGCATCTCGCAGGGTGCATAGCCAATGACGATAGAGGGACCCGGATAGGCCTCCGCCTCCGCCAGCGCCTTGATGGTCTGATTCATATCGGCGCCCATTGCGATCTGCGCGACATAGACATAGCCATAGGACATGGCGATGTTGGCAAGGTCCTTTTTCTTCGTCGCCTTTCCGGCGGCCGCAAACTGTGCGACCTGTCCAAGCTGAGAAGCCTTGGAGGCCTGGCCGCCTGTGTTGGAATAGACCTCAGTGTCGAATACCATGATGTTCACATCCTCGCCGGAGGCGATGACATGGTCAAGTCCGCCGAAGCCGATATCATATGCCCAGCCGTCGCCGCCGAAGATCCAGATGGACTTCTTCGAGAGGTAATCCTTTTCCGCAAGGATTTCCGAAGCGAGCGTGCAGGCCTCGCAGTCGCAGTTCTTGCCGGTCGCCTTCAGCTCCTTCATGTGCGCAAGGATCTCGGGGCATTTGTCGCCGAATTTTGCCTTTGCTTCGTCGGAGGAGAAGAACGCAATGCCTTCCTCGGCTGTGAGGATACCGTCCTCCAGCGCCGCGATCAGCTTCTTTGCCGCGTTCGTGTTGGTTTTGCCGTCGTTATAGGTGTCGAGCCATTCCTGACCCGCCGCTTTGATCTCGGCGGTGGCATGGGACGCGATGAGCGCCTCCACCTTCGCTTTCAGCTTCTCGCGGATGGTCTTTTGACCGAGCGCAATGCCGAGTCCATGCTCTGCGTTGTCCTCGAACAGGGAGTTTGCCCAGGCCGGTCCGCGGCCGCTCTCGCGATTGACGGTATACGGCGTGGAGGGAGCGGAGCCGCCCCAGATGGAGGAGCATCCCGTTGCATTGGAAATATACATCCTCTCGCCGAAAAGCTGCGTGATGAGTCTTGCATAGGAGGTCTCGGCGCAGCCTGCGCACGAGCCGGAGAACTCAAGCAGCGGCTGATTGAACTGTGAGCCCTTGACCGTGGTATCTGCGAACGGCGTCGGTTTCTTCGTTACGTGTGCGACCGCGTAATCGAATGCTGCCTGCTGATCTGCTTGACTTTCCTGCGGAACCATTTCAAGCGCTCTCTTTTCAGGCTTGGTCGGGCAGACGTTCACGCAGAGTCCGCAGCCCATACAGTCGAGCGGAGAAATCGCGATAGAGAATTTGTAGTCCTCGCAGCCCTTGCCGACCATCTTTGCGGTGAATTTGGTGGAGGTGGGCGCCTTCGCCGCTTCCTCGGCGTTCATGGCAAACGGGCGGATCGTGGCGTGCGGGCAGACATAGGAGCACTGGTTGCACTGGATGCAGTTTTCCGGATGCCAAACGGGGACGTCCACGGCGACACCGCGCTTTTCATAAGCCGCAGCGCCCTGCGGGAACTGTCCGTCAGGCATGTCGCGGAAAGCAGAAACGGGAAGGGAATCGCCCTGCATCTTTGCGACGGGGAACACGATCTCATTGACGAATTTGACAAGCTCCGGTCTTGTGCCCTCGGCTTTCGCCTCGGCGCCGTCGGATTTTGCGGTCTTCCAGGAAGCCGGAACGTCGATTTTGACGATAGCGTCAACGCCTGCGTCGATGGCCTTGTAGTTCATTTCCACGACGGCCTCGCCCTTCTTGAGATAGGACTTCTTCGCCATGTATTTCATGTAGTCAACGGCTTCCGCGATCGGCATGATGTTCGCCAGCGCGAAGAAGGCGGACTGCAGGATCGTGTTGGTCCTCTTGCCCATACCGATCTCGCGCGCCTTGTCGATGGCGTTTACGGTATAAAATTTGATATCGTTGTTCGCGATATAGCTTTTCACTTCCGCAGGCAGATGGCGGTCGAGTTCTTCCGGCGTCCACTGGCAGTTGAGAAGGAAGGTGCCGCCCGGCTTTACGTCGTTGACGATTTTATAGCCCTTGAGCATATAAGACGGATTATGGCACGCGACAAAATCGGCCTTGGTGATGTAATAGGTGGATTTGATCGGGCTGTCGCCGAAGCGCAGATGCGAGATCGTCACACCGCCCGTTTTCTTCGAGTCATACTGGAAATATGCCTGAATGTATTTGTCGGTATGATCGCCGATGATCTTGATGGAATTCTTGTTCGCACCGACCGTTCCGTCGCCGCCGAGTCCCCAGAACTTGCAGGAGATCGTCCCTTTGGGCGCGGTATCGGGTGCGTGTTTTTCCTCCAGAGAATGACCGGTCACGTCGTCGACGATGCCGATGGTAAAGCCGTTCTTCGGCGCATCCTTCGTGAGATTTTCATAAACCGCGAAGATGGACGCGGGCGTCGTGTCCTTGGAGCCGAGTCCATATCTGCCGCCGACGACTTTCGCGCCGACGCCGCCCTGGGCAAGCGCCGTTACCACGTCGAGGTAAAGCGGCTCGCCAAGCGCGCCGGGTTCCTTCGTGCGGTCGAGGACCGCGATCTTCTTCGCCGTTTTCGGAATGGCTTCTATGAGCTTCTCCGCAACAAACGGACGGTACAGACGGACCTTGACAAGGCCGACTTTTTCGCCCTTGGCGGTGAGGTAATCGATGACCTCCTCGATGGTGTCGCATACGGAGCCCATCGCGATGATGACACGATCGGCGTCCGGTGCGCCGTAATAGTTGAAGAGCTTATAGTTTGTGCCGATCTTTTCGTTGACTTTGTTCATGTAGTCCTCGACGATCGCGGGGACTGCGTCGTAGTAAGGATTGCACGCCTCTCTGTGCTGGAAGAAGATGTCTCCGTTTTCGGCGGAGCCGCGCAGAGCGGGATGGTTGGGATTGAGCGCATGTGCGCGGAAAGCGGCGAGCGCGTCCTTATCGATCATGGAAGCGAGCTCATCGTAATCCCAGACCTCGATCTTCTGGATCTCATGAGAGGTGCGGAAGCCGTCAAAGAAATTGAGGAAGGGAACTCTGCCCTTGATGGCGGACAGATGCGCGACGGCGCCGAGGTCCATGA
The DNA here is from genome assembly GCA_944381075.1 of uncultured Clostridia bacterium. Taxonomy (GTDB): domain Bacteria; phylum Bacillota; class Clostridia; order Oscillospirales; family CAG-272; genus QALR01. Next base: position 19,706 of record CALWJT010000016.1, on the reverse strand, counting down.
TCTCCTGCGGATTGGATTCCGCGAGCATCGCAAAGCCGGTCTGACGACATGCGTAAACGTCGGAATGGTCGCCGAAGATGTTCAGCGCGTGGGACGCGACGCAGCGTGCGGAAACATGGATGACGCAGGGAAGCAGCTCGCCTGCGATTTTGTACATATTCGGGATCATGAGCAGGAGTCCCTGAGATGCCGTGTAGGTGGTCGTGAGCGCACCGGCTGCAAGGGAGCCGTGTACGGCGCCCGCAGCGCCTGCCTCGGACTGCATCTCCATGACCTTGACTCTTTCCCCGAAGATATTCTTGAGGCCCGTAGCGGACCAAGAATCCGTCATTTCAGCCATGGGGCTGGACGGAGTAATGGGATAGATGGCGGCTACTTCCGTGAACGCATACGATACATGCGCTGCGGCGGTATTGCCGTCCATGGAAATCTTTTTTCTTGCCATGACTTTTTATCCTCCGATACTTTCAGTCTATCCTATATCATATCACGGTTTTCGGAAAAAGTAAAGATATATCGAAAGAAAAAACGAGAAATTCACAGATTCCGCCTTAAAATTTTTTATCGAAAACAAATCGTTCCCGTTCTTTTCAAAAGAACAGTTTTGAAGGCTTTTTCTTTTTGCCTGTCAGGAAAAATGGGCTGTGCTTCCGATGCCGGTCCCGCGGCCTACCGGATCGACGGGGCCTTGTCGGATGCAATCTATATGTTCATAGGGGATAAAGAACGGCATCCTCAAAAAAGAAGAGATTGACAATCCAAAATTTGTTATATATACTGAAATATATGCTGAATTTACCCGCAGATGATGGAGGAAGCCATGAAAATAGAAAGCATCGAAATTACCAATACCGGATATATAAATTGCAGATCCTGCTATTACACCACCTGCGATGTATTCAGCGGACTTCTTACCTATCATTTTGTCAGCGGCTTAAATATACGTACGGGCGATATTGATTCGGAAATATGGGGCATAAGCTATCTGCTGTCTATGTACCAATATGATCGCAATAAAAAGAATCAAAAATGCCTGGCTTCGCCTCTGACTGTAACGGTTAATAATCATATCGTCGATTTAGAGCGGTTTTGGCCCTGTTCATGCTATATGGATGAAATATATCCTTTGTTTGCTTCCAAAAGAACGGTAGAGCATCAGGTCTTGAAAGGGATCAAAAAGAACGGTTTCAAAGAGACGCCCGAGGAAATACGGGAAATGTTTCATATTGACAAAAATAGATTTATGCGCCCGTTATCGGGTGTTGGAAATGAAAAATTCCGGTGCATGGCGGCGATAGGGTATGTCAACAGGAAAGAAGTGTTTTGTTTTCCCTGGCTCAGCAGAAGAAGATTTGACGGCTTTCATAAACATATGGAGGACCTTTTCGATATTCTGTGTTCACTGGAGAAAATTTTGATTGTGCCGCTGGGCTATTAAAAGATTAAACATGATCGCATGGATACCAGCATATAGGAGGGAGCACTATGCTTGAAAACGTAAAAATCTATATTTCAGAAGATAAGAATATGGACCCTGCTGTATATGAATTATATATGGCTCAGAAAGACTGTCGTGGAGATGTTCTTGTCGAATATGAGGAAGAGCTTTACATAATTGAATTCATAACTGCATGGTCTTTGGCACAAGAGCATGATTGGGACAAAAGTATGGATCGAGTCTGCTTACTATGGCTTCCTACAATTATTGTCGAGGATTGCAGGAAAGAGACCATAATAAAGAATATATTGAAGCTTGAACCGACGGATTTCAAATATTTTAAACCCGTAAAGCTGGATGGTGATCTTTTTGCGCCGGAATGGCAGGATCTGAATAACTGGAAGAGGGTTTATCCGGAATGATAAATTTCTAATAGACGGCAGTCTTCTCTTAGACCTTCCGGGATTTAACGTAAGGAGAAGCGGTATTCCCATAAGGAAAAATATCGGGCAGCCGACATCGGCAATGATTCGTAGAATGCCGGCGCCGGTAAAAGACGGCGGCTTCATGCCGGAAAAGGCCGGTTCCCATTGCCGGCAGCCGCCGGCGTGTAAAGAGAAAAATACCGGCGTTTTTGCAGGGGGAAAGAATGTCCGACTTCTGTCATAAAACCCGAACGAGCCGCATAAGCATATAGCAAATAAAATCATGGTAAAATGCGGAGGGGAATATGGCAAATACCAATATTTATAAAGACATCGCGGCGCGCACCGGCGGGGATATCTATATCGGCGTCGTGGGTCCGGTCAGAACGGGAAAGTCGACGTTCATCAAGAAATTCATGGAAACGCTCGTGATTCCGAATATCAAGAACGAATACGACAAGCAGCGCGCCAAGGATGAAATGCCGCAGTCGGCGGCGGGCAAGACCGTGATGACGACGGAGCCGAAGTTCATCCCCGACGAAGCGGTGGAGGTCACGCTCGACGGCGGCGCCGTGCTTTCCGTCAAAATGATCGACTGCGTGGGATACATCGTTCCCGAGGCGCTCGGAAATTTCGAGGGCGACAAGCCCCGCATGGTGATGACGCCGTGGTCGGATGAGGCCATGCCGTTTGACAAGGCGGCGGAGATCGGCACGCAGAAGGTCATCACGGATCATTCCACGATCGGGGTGCTCGTGACCTGCGACGGCAGCTTCGGCGAGCTTTCCCGCGAGAATTATGTGGACAGCGAGGCTCGCATCGCGTCCGAGCTGCACGCTATCAACAAGCCGTTTGTGATCGTGCTCAATTCCGCGCATCCTGAGAGCGAGGAGGCCGTTTCCTTGGCGCTGTTCCTGGAGGAGCGCTACAACGCGCCGGTTGCGCTCGTGAACTGTCTTGAGCTTGACAAAAACGACATTCGGCATATCCTGGAGCTTGTGCTGTTGGAATTCCCGGTCACGGAGATCTCAGTTGACCTGCCGGATTATATGAACGCGCTCGACAGCTCGCATCCGATCCACAGGTCCGTATACGATACGATTTCAGCGTGCGCCGCCAGCGTGACGCGCACGGGCGACATCGCCAAATGCTTTGAGAAGGCGAATGAAAACGAGTACATCAAAGAGGTCCGCATCGATAAGATCGATCTCGGCTGCGGCTGCGCGAAAATCACAATCGAGCTTGCCGACGGACTGTTCTATCGGCTTATCGGAGAGCTGACCGGTCTTGAGATCGATGGGGACGAGGCGCTGATGAAGCAGCTCGTCGAGCTTGCCGACGTCAAAAAGCAGTATGACAAGGTCAAGACGGCGCTCGACGAGGTAGAGGAGACCGGCTATGGCATCGTCATGCCGGACCTTTATGACCTGAAGCTGGAGGAACCGCAGATGGTCAAGCAGGCCGGCAGCTACGGCGTGAAGCTTCGCGCCTCCGCGCCGAGCATTCATATGATCAAGGCGGACATCACGGCGGAGGTCTCTCCGATCGTCGGCACTGAACAGCAGTCGGAGGAGCTGATCGGCTTCTTGCTGCGCGAATTTGAGACGGACCCGAGAAAGCTCTGGGATACGAATATGTTCGGTAAGTCCTTATATGAGCTGATGAACGAGGGACTTCACAATAAGCTTGCGCATATGCCGGACGATGCGCGCGCAAAGCTTTCGGAGACGCTTCAGCGTATCATCAACGAGGGCAGCGGCGGACTGATCTGCATCATTTTGTAAAATAAGAAAAAAGAGGAGCGGCGGCTTCTCTTTTTTCTTAACACAAGCAATGTCAAACCGTATTTTGAATTTCCGTATTGATTCATTGGCGTATCGCTGCTATACGCCGTCATGGAAAGCTCTTCCTCTGAGATATCGAATTGTACTCCTGCAGTTTTTCCATCCAGACCAAATTCGATGCCGTCGATATTGGATGTTGAATACGTATGAATATAATATGCGGTTGCAGCACCTTCAAAGGACGAAAAATTGGCGTCGTATGTACAGCTTCCGTACCATTGATAAAGCGTGGAGTACAGTGCTCAATGAGGGCGTAATCCCCTTGTCCCGCATACGAAATCCGAATCCCCCTTTTCCGTCTCTGTCAGAACGATGATAGGCTGTAACCTTATTTTCTCCGGATTGGTCCATCATGGCTGCTGAAACACGGACGACATAAGAGAGATGGTAAAACCAACGCCAAAGGCAAGGCCCCTTGCGGCATTGCTTTTGGTTAAGGCTCATACCACCGGTTACGGATCAGATGATGAAACACAAGGGTGAGGGTTTCTGTTTGCTCCGTCACCGCTTCGTCCGGAATGTGGAAGCTGAAGGAATCGCCGTTTTTATAGACGCCGGCGGTGCCGGCAACCTTGCAGGAATAGGAATGATCGTCTGCAACGCAGACAAGGGCAGCATCGAGGTCGCCGGCCGAAGAGATCCTGCCGCGCCGGATGTCATGCTTTCTTGCCGAAATGAGTGTAGCGCCGTCTATGTCATAGCTGCCGTAGGAACGGAAATGGATCCGGTAGTGCCCATCCTGCGCATCGACGCCGGAGACCTCGATGCGGCAGGTCCCGCCGTCATAAACGACCATGCCCTTGTTGCTGCCTGGGTCGCGCAGGCTGATGGTAAATGGCTCGGTCTCTTCTATGGTTTTATAAGTGTAAGCATAGCGGTTCAGATCGTACACAACATAGCGCATCCCGTCTATCCATAAGCTGAAATATCCCGCCGCGGCAAGATAGGCGCAGAGAAAAACAAGGACGAGAAGCAAGATCCCAAGCAGAAGGCGGATCTTTTTCGATTTTTTTCCTTGGCAGATTTGAATCCATTGCCGATTCCTCCTCCATCAAAATTGGCCGGTGTATTTTTTGATTTTATCAATATCAGTATAATTTATGATCAATAAAAAGTCAATGCTTGATGTGATTTCTCTTTTGATTTCTTCTTTTTGAAATCACGTTTCCGCGCCGGCACCGCTTTTTTGGCATCCGCCGGCGCCCCGGATGCCGGAATCTTCGGTTTCTTCCGACGGGCAGGGACGGCGCGCTTTCCGGAAGAGCTGCCGCATACCGTTTGACAAGAAGCAGTCCGCAGGCGAATAGTCCTGCGGCGGCGAGAATGGCGGCCGTCCATGCAAACAGCTCTCCAAGGCTTTTTGTATGCAGGGAAATGGCCACGAGCAGCGCGCAGGAGACCGTCCCGACGCCGCCGAGCAGAGAATTGCAGATCCTGTCGATGCGAAGCTTTGTGCCTGCGGCGGCCGCGCGGCCTCGGAACCTCCGGAAAGGCTTGTCCGGCTTTTTCTTTCGCCGCGGGAACGTTTGCGGATATTTCATCGCCGCTCCTCCTTTTTAGCCAAATTTCTTTTTTATTCTACTCAATTATTGAGTGTTTGTCAATACTCAATAATTGAGTGTGATACGATTTTTCCAAAGTGGCAAGGGAGGAGAGCTATATGGACTATCGTTCCAGGATCCGAAGCGTCAGAGAGGACCGCGATTTTACCCAGGAGCAGATCGGGGCTCTGCTGCATAAATCCCAGCAGGGATACAACCATATCGAGACAGGAAGGGCGGAGCTGAAAATCGACGATCTTATTGTTCTGTGCGAGTTTTACGATTTGTCGGCGGACTATCTGATCGGACTTACCGACGTGCCGAAATCCTATCGTCCGGATTCCGACCGTTGATTTTTTGGCCGAATTGTAATATACTGATATTATCATGACAAAACAGAGGTGGAATCGATATGAAAGTATTGCTCATCAACGGCAGTCCGAACGAGAAGGGCTGCACCTATACCGCGCTTTGCGAGGCGGCGGCGGTCTTTTCCAAAAACGGCATTGAAACGGAGCTTGTCTATCTCGGCAAGAAGCCGGTCGCCGGCTGCATCGCCTGCGGAGCATGTCGAAATACGGGGCATTGCTTTGTCGGCGACAAGGTGAATGAAGTCATCGACAAGCTGGATGAGATCGACGGCATCCTTGTGGGCTCTCCCGTGTATTACGCGGGCGTTTCGGGACAAGTGACCGCTTTTCTCGACCGGCTGTTTTATGCGGGCGGCGGAAAGATGGCGGGAAAGCCGGCGGCTGCCGTGGTATCCTGCCGCCGCGGCGGCGCTTCCGCGGCCTTTGAGATCCTCAATAAATATTTTATGATGACGAATATGCCGGTCGTGAGCTCGCAGTATTGGAATCAGGTGCATGGGAATACGCCGGAGGAGGTCCGCAAGGATTTGGAGGGGCTTCAGACGATCCGGACCCTTGCCGAAAACATGACATGGCTTCTGCGCTGCATCGAGGCTGGAAGGCAGGCGGGCGTCCCGTATCCAGCCTACGAACCGAAAATCCGGACGAATTTCATCCGGTGACGGTCCGAGGCGGATGTTACAAGCGTTTTGTTCAAGCTCTCCGAAAGGGATGCCGGGCAGGGGATAGGTGAGAAAAAGCGGCGGGCGGCGCGGTGCTGGGGCAAAATTTACCGGCGAGGTCCCCGCGGCGGAGCGCACGCGCGGATGTATAGGGAGCGGCCGGACGCAGGTGCGCCGCGCGGGGAAAGGGAATGCGCAGGCGGCCAATCTGTTCCGCGTCCGCGGGCGGCGCGGGATCGCTGCGTCCTGTCGTCGGCGGAGAGATGCGTCTGCATAGAAAGTCGAGGGTCGTAAGCGCGCCCGCGGATGGAGGTTTTCTCAAGGAAGTCAAAAGAGCCGGCGCGGCGGCCTGCACTTGTGTTTCCCCGCCGCATAGCAGCAGCCGGTCGGTCATGGGGCCGTCCGGCTGCTTGCTTGTCCGTCCCGCAAAGGAACGGAGCCTCTATTTTTCCCGTTATGAGACAGTACCGCAGGCGTCCGTCAAAAGAAAGGAGTGGGATGGGGATCTGTTTGAAAAACCCGGACGCCTGCGGTATAAAGAGGATGTTAGCTGTTTTTTATCTATATAAACTGAAACGGAGAACTGAAAATTGCCGGTTCCTCCGCGCGCGGGAGCAGGTGCTGCTTCACGGAGAAGCACTCCACACGCACGGAGGGGCAGCCAATCAGTCCTCCGATGAAAACAAAACACCGCGCAGGGCCCAGTCAGGAGACGGTAATCCACCTTTTCTGCAACCCTACGCGGCATTACATCTATTTATGTAATCCCTTTATCCACCGATTTTGTCAGATGCTGCCACCGACAAAGCAATTTTCCCACCTTTCCCCCTTGCAAAAGGGGAAAAAACATGGTATAATAGCCTTGCCGCCGGTTCCGATTCTTTCGGTCGCGTAAGGTGCCCGTAACACCCCAAGCGGAGCTTTTTGAGGGTGCCAGCCCTCGAAAAGTCCGGCGGTTTTTTGTTCTCTCAGAGAACTTTTTCCGTAAAGCCTAATTTCTCATCTGAAAACGGACGCACAGCGTCCCTTTTTTCCGCCATTTCTTTTCCTGCATTTCCAGCGCAGCGAAGCTTGTGTGGCTTGTCATCTTTTTCTCCTTAAACGCATTCAAAAATCCGCACCAAGACAGTCACTGAAGTGTCTTAGCACGGATTTTTCTTCCACTTATAAAAGGGCATGATAAAAAAGCCCTATTTTTCCGAAACCTCTTGCAATCTCTGCGGAAATCTGATATACTGTCCACAGGGCGCCGGTTATCCGGTTGTATAAGGGAGTGCCTCTCACACTTCTTTATGCAGGTGCTATCGTCTGCCAGGACGGTAGCCCGCCTTATTTTGTTTTGATGCTTTTTTCGGGCTTAAAAAAAGCCCCTTTTTCGCCGGAGCCTCTTGCAATCTCCGCGGAAATCTGATATACTGTCCGCAGGGGCGCCGGTCATCCGGTTGTATGAGGGAGTGCTCGTTACACTTCTTTATGCAGAGCTGTCATTTGCCAGAACGACAGCTTGCCTCGCTGATTTTATTATATATGAAATTTTTGAAAATGTCAACTGGATTTTTGGAAAATGTTGAAAAATTCAATGCCAATTATCCGGATCAGGTACAAACTCAAATGTTCCATCATGGTTGGACCATTTGTCCTCCGAAGCAAAAGCAGTATTTATTCTTCCATTTGAACGAAGAAATGGTTCCAAAACTGAAACGGCTGCTCGATCATCATCGGAGCGCTCTGAATGGGTCTTAATACCCCTTTCCCAAAAAGTTTGAATGCAATTTGTCCGCCGATGCTATTTGCAAAGTGATTTTGCTTTTCTTTCTTCTTTCCAAAACTTTTTTCCGTCTCTTGAGACTGTATGACGCCATCAAATATTTGAGCTAAGTATGGATTGAGAGTGTCTGTAGAAGATAGATAAGACGCACTTTACTACTTTCTTTCAGCTAAATCATGTTCCTCACCAACTCCACTGCGCTTTCCTCGGCAGGGTCGTTGGTGCCGAGCTCGCCACGAAAAGCACGGGCGAGGATGGATTTTTTAATGAGATCGATTTGCTCCAGCACTGCTTCGGCGGCTTCTTTAGCTTGCTGTTCTTTGGCGAGGAAATCATCAAGGATACGGACAATTTCGGTTTGTTCATCTAGTTTAGGTAAAGGTATAATCTTCTCTTTAACCATAGGAACTGTTAATTGAGGAATGCTTGATCCAGTTCCGTTTTCTGGAAAAGCATCAAAAGCATACTTAATATAAGGCGCTTTCACAATATCTTTTGGTTCAATTACAATTAGTCGAACAATAGGGAAAAAAGGGTATGTTCTATAAATTGAAAATCCGATTGTTCCCCTTCCTGCAACTGTAATAGTTTCTCCCGAAAATCGAACTGTTGAAGTGTATCCAACGATTCCTTCATTGGTAATACCATTCGCCACAACTGGAATGTTGCGTATTTTGTCTGCTGTTTCTGTAAAATCATCTGGCTTATCTCCACCAGCTTTTATCTGTTTAGCAAGCTGTGAGAGTGTTCTGTTTTTCCAACTCTCCATCCCCACGCCGTGTTCTTTTCTCCACTGGGCGGTGAGTTCTCCGGTGAAGGCTTTGTGGAGGATTGCGGCTTTACGGGTTTCAAAGCTGTCCAGTGCGTCCTGTGCCTTTTGCTTTGCCTCGTCCAGCTTGGCAAACAGGCTTTCAATGCGGTCAACAATGCGCTGTTGTTCAGAGAGGGGTGGAACTGGAATTTCGTATTTGTCAAATAGGGGAAAGTGCCTGCGATAACCCATATTAGGAATGTCAACAGTTTGAAACGCATAATAAAATGCTTTTGTGTTGAAAAATTGCTTTGGTTTTAACACTTTAACACCGTCAGCACCCTGGGCAAAAGGAAAATCAATATATTTGATACATCTTGTATGATCACCAAAAATGATGACAGGCACATTTCCAGCGAAAATCATTTCTCTATCATTTGTATAACCACCTATCAGATTCTGTCCTTGGTCAACAACAGCAATTTCTCCATCTTGTAAATATTCTTTCTGGGGGATTTTCTTTTTACTATCAGTGCAGTTTTCAAAAGAATCAAGCAAATGAACCCAACACCAATTCTCCGGCACCTTGTAGGGCTGTTCCCAGTCCGGCACCAATGCTGCCCGCAAGCGTTCTTCGGGCAGCAGGCTTTCTTTTTTCTTCGCCTTTGCCATCAGTCCTGCACCTCCAGCGCCCGCAGTTCTTTCACCACGCTCATCAAGAGGTCAACCGCTTCTTCCAGATTGGCGGCGGCTTCCTCGGCGCTGTCCGCCGGGTCGGGCAGATCATTATAATCCAAAACGGAATCGTCACGAATCAGACCAAGGTCAAGGGTGTCGCCCTTTTCAGCAATTTGTTCTCTTGTAAATACGTTCCAGCGTTCGTCCTCCACAGCGTGGCGGCTTTCGGCGGTGTAGGCTTTTACGAAACCCTCAAAATGCTCTTTTTTCAGCGGCGTTGTCTTGCCGAAAGAGGGCATATTGGTTCGCAGATCATAGAACCAAACCTCTTTGGTGTTGTCCTTTTCGGTTTTGCCGCGGGTGAAGAAAAGCACATTGGTTTTCACTCCCTGTGCATAGAAAATACCGGTGGGCAGGCGCAGAATGGTATGGAGATTGCAAAAATCCATTAACTCTCTGCGCACGCTTACCCCGTCACCGTCGGCAAACAGTACATTATCCGGCAAAACAACGGCACAGCGTGCATTTCCGTCGGCTTTCAAGCTGCGGTAAATCACCTGCAAGAAGTTCAGCTGTTTGTTGGAAGTTTGAAATGAGATATCGTCACGGGAAGTGCGCTCGCCGCCTTTTTTGGTTCCAAAGGGCGGGTTGGTTAGGATCACATCAAAGCCTTTGAGTCTTTTGGCGCTCGGAGACAGGGAGTCCTCGCAGAAAATGTGCGCCGGAACATTGTGCAGATAAGCGTTCATCAGAGCCAGACGATGCGCATCATGCACCAGCTCAACGCCATAGAAAGAGTCCTGAAACGCCGCCATTTCCTGATCGGAAAGAGAGTAGAGATCCACACCGCAGGCAGCGTGCTGATAGGCGGAGATCATAAAACCGAAAGTACCGCAGGCGGGATCAAAGCATTTTTCGCCGAGTTTCGGGGAAATCAGATCGGTCATCACATCAATGAGCACACGAGGCGTGAAATACTGACCTGCGCCGGACTTCTTCTCGTCGGCGTTCTTTTGCAGCAAGCCTTCGTAGAGGTCGCCCAGACCCTCCTGCTTTGCTTCAAACCAATCCAGTTTGTTGATTTCTGAAATGATTTTCTGCAAGTTTTTCGGCTCTTCAATACTGGAAACCGCTTTGGCATAGATATCGCTGATTTTAGGAATGCCGGTGCTGCCAAGCTCAGAAAGTAGTTTCATATAGTAGTTTTTCAGTTCAATGCCTTCCAAGGTGGTAAGGTACTCCCAAGAGTAGTTGTAAAGCAGAGGCTTTCGGGATTCCTTTTCTTCTTCGGTCAGTTGTTCCACCGCTTTGCCTTTTTTGCGGGCATACTGCTCCAAAGATTTTTGGTATGCCTTTAACACATCGGCTTTCAGGGTGTTTTCTTCACCGGTTTCATCCAGCATTTTCAGAAACAGGATATAGGTGAGCTCCGTAACATACTGGTGATAGGTGATACCGTCGTCACGAAGGACATTGCAGAGATTCCATAGTTTCTGAACAATATCGATGGTACTCATTATGCGGCTCCTTCATAAATGTAAGTGTTGATCTCCCGAATAATGTCGGCGAGCGTGCCGCCGAATTTTTTGTTGAAGCGGGCAAAACCGCCCTCCATCTTAAATGCGGGGGCTTCAAAGGTTTCCGTATTCAAAATACTTTCGTGCAGCATATAGGTTTTGATTTTTTCCAAAAGGTCAAGCTGCATTTTGTTGAAACGATGTGCGGCAGTTAGTTTAGCAAAAGCGGCAATAACACGCTCATCATGGTTAAACAGCGGCGTTTTCAGCACAGCCTTGCGAACATGAGCGATAATATCCGCCACAATATGCGCATTGGTAACGGCGCTGGTGGCTTCGTTCAGGCTGGTTTCCGTAAAATTCTCTTTATCCAAAGCGAGTTTTAGCTCTTTGAGCTGTGCTCTGGTCATGCTACTTGGTTTGGTGCAGGCAATTCGAATCGCTTCAATTTTATCTTTGTTCTCATTTACGAATTTCGTAAAAGCTTCCAAATAATCTTCCGGCTTTTCCGTATTGCCGTAGCCCCGGGTAGTTTCTTTCAAAGTGTCTTCTTTTTCAGAATAGAAATAACCTTTTTTCCTGCCTTTGAGCGAATCCACCCACAGCAAAAAGTCTTTATCCTTTTTGCAGGTCTCGATAAATACTTTTTCCGTGCAGGATTTCAGCTTGTGGACGTAGGCTCTTAAATTTATACCGCCCAAGCGTTCCGTGACCTCATATTTTTGCTCCGGTGTAAGATCGTTGTTTTTGCGCTGAATTCTTGCAAGAATACGATCTTTAACCGGCTGCTTATTCTCTCCGCTGCCACGGAACAGATCTTCCAGTAGCTCCGACATTGTTTTGTTTACGGAAACAGATTTCATTCCGGACGTGGGGTCTAAATCCTCATACACTCGTACCGCATCAAAAATGTTAAAATGCGTTTTGCCGATCTCAGGGCATAGGCGGGTGGCACGCCCCAGCATCTGTTCAAACAGAATACGGCTGTTAATCTTCCGCATAAACACAAGGTTGCAGATAGCCGGAACGTCGATGCCGGTTGTCAGTAAATCAACGGTAACGGCAATATTCGGATATTGGTTGTTTTTAAACTGTTTGATTACCTGCAAAATTTTCTTTTTGTTGCCGCCGGCGGTTTTGCCTGTGATTTTCATAATCGCCTCATTGGAAATGCCATAAGGCTTATAAATATCACGAAGCGTATCTACAATGCAATCCGCATGGTTATCGTTTACGGCAAAAATCAATGTTTTTTCGCCGCTTTCGGGGTTTATGTAATTGGATATTTCCTCTAAAACCTTACGGGTATGGTCGGGAAGGACGATTTTTTTATTGAACTCCGAAACATCAAAATCCAATTCGTCCTGTAATACTGTCCCATTTATCAGCTCATGTGTGTTGGGATCATACTGAGCAAGCGTTTCCCCCTTTTTGAATTTCGCTTTGTTTTCAATAAAATCTGTATTGATGATATAAGGCGGGTCGTGATCGACCAGCCAACCGTCGATCACGGCTTCCCGGTAGCTGTATGTAAAAATCGGCTCACCGAAAATTTCAGTGGTGTGCAGAGCAGGGGTAGCCGTGAGAGCAATTTTTACTGCGTCAAAATATTCGATGACCTGTTTATATTTACTCATATAGTCATCTTGATTATCATAGAGAATTTCTTCTTCGGTCATTTCTTTGTCCAGAATATATCCTCTATGCGCTTCGTCTACAATAATCAAATCGAATGCTCCGGGCATTAAATCCGGCGTTTCGGACAGAATGGTGCGCTTTAATAATCCCTGAACAGTAGAAACGCTAACTTTAGTTTCCAGATTGATCTCATTATCCTCAATGTCTTTAATTTCATAGATTTCATTTAATGTCATTAAATCTTTTAGTTTGACATCCTTAAAAGTGTCCATTGCCTGTTCGCCGAGCGCTATGCGGTCAACCAGAAACAGAATTCTCTGGAAGCGTTTGGATTCCAACATTTTATAAATCAGACCAAGCACGATTCGTGTTTTACCGGTACCGGTTGCCATTGCAAGCAGTGCCGTACGGCTTCCGTTCATGATTGCTTCGGTCGCCTTGTTGACCGCTTTCATCTGATAGTCACGAAGATTCAGACCGGTAGGGTCTTCCATAAACGAATCGTTATAGTTAGATAAGTTTTCATTGGCTTTGTCAATATCCTGACTTAATTTTTCTTCCAGATCGCTGGGACTGAACCAATTTCGGATTGGATAGGACTGGTTGGATGTTTTTCTTGCGTCTAAAAACCATATGCCGGATTTTGTTCGCAGCTGCTCCAGAAATGCTCTGCCGTTTGAAGCAAACAGGAAAGGCACCTGATAATCGCCCCACGAACCGATAACATATCTTGCGTGTTCCTCTTTAATATGCTTTGCATAATCTTTTACCTGCACATCAATGGTAGAAGCAACATCTTCCGAAGCCTTTTTCGCATCCATTAAAGCGACGAGTTTTTCCCCAATGAAGAAGGCATAGTCTGCATATCCGTTTTTATAAAAAGCAGAATTGGTAGGCCATTCGCTGATAGCGATATTTCTGCCTTTTGCTGGGCGGGTACCTTTGCTGTAACGCAGGTTTGTGGTATCGGCTTCCCATCCTGCTTTGCGAAGCTGCTCGTCGATCAAACGGCGGGTCTGCGCTTCATTCCACTGTATCATAAAAGAAACCGTTTCAGCCCGTTTTGCACGTTCTTTCTGCGTTGTGCCCGAAACCGCCGTTGTTACTTCTGCAAGTTTTTTTGACAGTTCGGCAATCTTTTTCTCCTGATCTTCTATGACTAATTTTAAGTCTGCCTGCTGTACTTCTTCGGGCATAATAAAATCTTCGGCAAGGAATCCCCAGTCGCCGTATGTCTCCATAAACCAAACCGCTAAATTGTATGTCATGGAAAGAAGCGTTTTTGCTTCATCTACGGAATCTGTTCCTGCATGCACTGCGGAATTGCGGGTTTTACGGAGAACATATAGTGTATTATCAATCTCGTGAGGAAGAAGGCCGGCACGCTTCAGCAAACGAATGCGATTAGCGTGTGTATTATCTGTCTTGGGTTCGTCCATATGTTCAAATACCAGAATTTCCTGAACCAGGCGCTCGGCAAACATACCTAGTTTATAGATACACGCATTGGAATCAGAATACAGATAGTTTTCTGCATTCGCGCCTAATTGTGACAGCACAGGCCAATATCTATTTAGAAATTCAAAGTTGGATTTCATTGCTATCCTCCTCACTCTTAATTTTGAATTTTACCATTATCAGAGTGAATAGCGATATGTTCGTTTATTCCTCTGAAAAATAAAATTCGTCTAACACATAAGTTTTAACGGGTGTAATATACAGCTCATACTTTATGACCAATTTAACCAAATCATTGCCGTCGATCAACGTAATTGGCGAACCTTCTCTCGCAGCCACTCTGGCTGAATTTGTAAATCTACCGTTGGTAATGAACACACCATAATCCGCTTGATTTTTATTCATAGCACCTAAGAACTGATTGATTTCAGGTTCTGTAACAGGTGAAACATTATATCGTTTGCATTGTATAACTACTCGTGTTGTCCTGAAATCATTTGCGTCTATGTGATAGCCATATCCGTCAATTCCACCGTCGTTGCTAATCTGGGCACCTTTTTCGGTAAATTCAACCCCCATACGGTTCAGCAACGCTCTTGAAAAAGCTTCAAATTTTTTTGGACTCATTCTAGCTATTGATGCAAGCAATGTTTCTTTGAAATCATCTTTGATCTTTTCTTCTGCCTGTGTTTCTTCTTCGTTGTCGCTAACATCAGCAATTTTATTTTTCTTATTGTTATTACTCAGTTCGTCCCAATGCTTTTTTGAGGGTTCAATTATATCTTTTTGAACATCAAGGGTATCTAACTCAAGATATAATCCCTTTTCCGTCAAAGTGATTGGAGAAGAGTTAGTATATGTCAATCAATTGTTAAACAGCAAATCTTTAATGGCAAAGTTAAACTTGTAATTAAACTCCTTATATGGATTACCCGTTTTCTTTGACTTTTTAACAATTTCGGAAAATTCTGCTATTTGATCATCTAAATCAGCAATCCGCTCTTTGATTTCAGAACGTTCTAATTGACCGCCGGCTTCTTGCAATACTTTCAAGATAGGCTTAATCAAATATGCAACTTTACCGTCTGATGATAATTCCATTAAATTCATGATAGTTCCTCCGTCTTAAAGGTAGTATAACCCTTGTAATCGTAGCTATGGTCGATGCCTTCCATGTAGACTTCACTTCTACTAATGTCATTGGTCAAGGAGTTGTTCAACAGATGCTTGATTTCAATATCCTTAATTGGGCTGCGTTTTATCATCATTTGTTATCCATCATTCTCTAAAAGCCCGTAAGTCCGATAATAGGACAACATCGCCTGAAGTTGCAGCTTACTCGCAAAAAGCTGGCGGTAGGTAACGGTTTTCTCCTTGCCCTCGGCTTTGAGCTTTGCCATCTTTTCCGTCGTATCGTCATACTGCTTAAGAATAGCGGCGAGCATATCTTCAAAGGCTTTCAGTCTCTTTTCGTCCATATTGCGCCTCGTTACTTTTCCGCACCCACGCCGGATTTCATCCAAGCGTCCACTTCGCTGATTTTGAATTTCCACAGCCTGCCAGTTTTCGTGGCGGGCATTTCTCTTTTTTCAATCCATGTGAGTACCGTGTCCCGGCTGACGCCGAGGTATTCGCAGATTTCTTTCATGGAGTACCAGCGTTCCACATTCAAATCCATTTTTCGCCCTCACTTTCGGGTAGATATAAAAACACAGCATAATTATACAGCAAGCCGAGAAGAAAATCAATGTTTTTTGCCGATTTATAAGGAATAAAACGGTTTATTTGGATGCCTGCCCCGAAAAAAGAAGCGGCTCCAATCGGAACAGCTTCTTTGCTTTGCCGGTATCTCCTTTACAGCTATATCCCTGTCCGCCACTCCCGGCGGGCAAATTTTTTTGCCTTTTTTCGGGATTACTATCCTCAAATGCCCTTTCCAAGTGGGAATGGATGGGGGCTTTTTGAGACAAACAGCCTTTTCAAAAAATTTTTTAAGATTTAGGGGGAGCAATTGGCCGCTCTCAGTGGGAACAAGTGAAGGGACTTTTTGAGCAAGCAGAATCAAGGCCCTCAATCGAAAAATATTTTTCAAAATTTTTGTAAAAACAGGGTGCGTTTTGGCACTTCAATTCCAAATAAGTGAAGAGATAAAAAATCTTTTGAGATTTAGGGTGTGCATTTGGATGCTTCCAGTGGGAATAAGTGAAGGGGTTTTTCAAATTCTCAAATATTTTTCCCGTTTAGACTTGCCACTTGCCGCTTCGCAGTGGGAATAAGTGAAGGGCTCTTTCACAGCAGCTGAAAACTGAATGACCGTCCGAAGGATACAAACCGCCATGACTTTGCCGAAAGGCAAACGAGCGCCTGAGCTGAAAAAACGACAGCTTGGGACTGCACAGCGCCCGCCGACAAGCGGGAGTGCCTGTAGGAATCTTAGGGTGCAACGGCGGCGGATACCGGCAGCGCAGGATTCCTCAACCGGTATCCGATTTTATAGAGCTGTAAAGGGGAATGGAAGCTATGAAAAAATCAGAGCTCAAAGAGCTTTATCAGATGATGTTTCCGGAATATCCGGACATCGTGACCGTCCGGCAGCTTCGGGAAATGCTGGGCATCAGCCGTGCGCTTGCCTACGATCTCATCAGCGATGGTGAATTGCAGGCAATTAAAATCGGCAACAGTTTCAAAATCCCGAAAGTCAGCGTGATTAACTTCGTGACTGAAGAGAAAAAGGAGGTGAAATCCAGTGCCTGAGCGAATCGAGCTCACGCCGTCCCAGCGCAGGCGGTGCAACCGCCTGATAAAAAGGCTCTGCGCCAATTATGATGACGGAAACTGCCTGCTGCTGGATGATGGCGAGCCCTGTGTTTGTCCGCAGACCATCTCCTATTCGCTGCTGTGCTGGTATTTCCGGAATGCGGTTTTACCCGCCGAAAAGGAGCTGTATGCGGAGATTTTCAAGCAGCGTACATACCGCTGCGCCGAGTGCGGAGCGGCTTTTACGCCGAACTCCAATCGGCAGAAATACTGCCCGTCGTGCAGCAAAAAGGTGCACCGCAGGCAGAAAAATGAGAGCGCAAGAAAGCGCAAAGCGGACAATTAGGGGCCCCGAAACGCCCTATTTTCAAGGGCTTTTTGACGCCGAACCGGGATGCAGAAAGGAATCATATCAAACCCCTTGATTTCAGCGCTCTAACTGTCCGAATCACAAAAACGAAAGGATGTAGTTATGAAAAGAAAATTAGTGACCGTGGATGCAGAAACCCTGCTGTCCACACCGATGAGTAAAACCATGTTCATTGTCGATGAGCTGATCCCGCAGGGGGTAAATGTTCTGAGTGGTGCCGCCAAAATCGGCAAAAGCTGGCTGATGTTGTGGCTTGGCTTGCAGGTATCACAGGGACTTCCCGTTTGGGGAATCCCGACCATGCACTGCGACGTGTTGTATCTTTGTTTAGAAGATACGCTCAAGCGAATCAAGGACCGGCTGTTCGATTTGACGGACGATTCCACCCGCAGCTTCCGCTTGGCCGTGACCTGCGGCTTGATCGGGAACGGGCTGGAGGAGGAAATCATCAACTTTTTAGAGGACTTCCCGGAAAGATATAAAGTCTGCGACGACGCAGCGAGCAGACCGTTTGTACTCCCAAAAGTCGTAAAACGGTGAATCTCGTTAGGGCGGTCTCGGCTGCCGCCTCGGTCGGTGCTTCTGCGCTTTGCGCAGAGGTCTCCGCCGGAGACCCGCACCCCTAATACCCCTCAATGAAAGTAAGAACATAATGCAACGAAGAATTAAAAAACAGTTCTGGCTTTCCCCGCAGGACGCCGGAGAATCAAAACGCAAGGCAAAGCTTTGTGGAATTACGGAGACAGCCGTGATCCGCATTCTGCTGCATGGCTACGAGCCGAAGGAAAAGCCGGACGCAAGATTTTATGAAGCAATGTGCCAGCTTTCCGCCATCGGCAGCAACATCAACCAGCTTGCAGTGAAAGCGAACACACTCGGCTTTATCGATGCGCCGATGCTGAAAGCGGAAGCGCTGCGCTGGCACAAATTTCAGGCGGACATTGAAGCGGTGTTTCTCCGCCCCGGCGAAAGCAATCTGAAATGGCAATAAAGGAGATAAACACAATGACAAAACGAAAATCTGATTTTACTTTACCAATGAATTCGCTGGACGAGTTATTCTCCTCGCAGGAGGAACGGGACGACGCAAAATTGGAACGGGTGAAAGAAATTCCGCTTTATGAACTCCACCCATTCAAGGACCACCCATTCAAAATCCAAAATGATGATGAGATGAAACGCTTGATCGAGAGCATCCAAAAGTTCGGGACGCTCACACCGGCGCTCGCTCGTCCTTTGCCGGAGGGCGGGTACGAATTGATTTCCGGGCACAGGCGGCTGGCGGCGTGTCAGGTGCTGGAACTGGAGACCATGCCCGTTATCGTCCGGGAGATGAGCGACGATGAAGCAGTCATCACAATGGTGGACGCCAACCTGCAACGGGAACATATTTTACCCAGTGAAAAGGCGTTTGCCTACAAGATGAGGCTGGACGCAATCAAACATCAGGGTATTACTTCTCGCCAAGTTGGCGAGAAGCTGTTGAGCGTAACACAAGTGAGCAAAGAAAGCGATGACAGCGAGCGTCAAATACAACGCTATATCCGTTTAACCTACTTAATCCCCGAACTATTAGAAATGGTAGACGAAAACAAAATCGCTTTCAATCCCGCCGTGGAAATTTCGTACTTGGACAAGGCTGAACAGCAGGTGCTGCTCGACGCTATGGAGCTCAACGACTGCACGCCCTCCCACGCACAGGCAATTCGCTTAAAAAAGCTTTCGCAGGCTGGAGTACTGCAAGACCAGACGATCTACGACATCCTCGCCGAGCAAAAGCCCAACCAGCAGGAGCAGTACAAATTCAAGCGTGAGGACATCCGCAAATATTTCCAGAAGAGTTATACGGACAAGCAAGTCTGCGATACGGTCATCAAGCTGTTGGAGCAATGGCAGCGCCGACGGGAACGGGACAGAGACAGCCGCTGATTCGAACCGAAAATGTGTGCGGAGCACGACCTTCGCACCATGGAAAGAACGGCACCGGCAGGGTACAATGGCCTTGTCGGTGCCGGACTGTCCTGTGTATAGCAGAAAGCGTTGCTTTCTGCGTGAGTTTTGCTTTTGCGATGCAGCATCGCAATTCCGGCAAGGCGGAAACAGCAAAACATCACAATATCAAAAGGAAGTAAAACAAATATGGTATCAGGACATTTACAGGTTAAAAAGGGATACTACTACGCCGTGCTGAGCTTCTACGACAGCAAAAACAAACGGCACGTCAAGTACATATCCACCGGACTTCCCGAAAAGGGAAACAAGCGAAAATCCGCAGCGGAGCTTGTAAAAATCCGCAGCGCCTTTGAGCCGCCCGCAGAAATCGGCGAGCTTTGCTCCAATATGCTGTTCGCCGATTATCTGCTGGGCTGGTTGGAAATCGTCAAGGTCAGGGTGAAGCCCACCACCTTCGGCTCCTATGAGAGCATGGTGAAGCAGACCATCGAGCCGTATTTCCGGAATAAGCCGATTACCCTAAAGGAGTTGGAAG
>CALWJT010000015.1 GCA_944381075.1 uncultured Clostridia bacterium | reverse complement strand
CATATTCATTGGAGTCAGAAAGCAGCGTCTCACAGACCTCCAAGATCAGGGACGGATCCGTCCCCACAAGTCTTGCCGTTCCCGCCGCTATTCCCTCCGGACGTTCCGTCGTATCCCGCAGGACAAGCACGGGAACACCGAAGGCCGGCGCTTCCTCCTGAGCGCCTCCGCTGTCTGTCAGGACAAGATACGCACGCGACATAAAATTATGAAAGGCGACCGCATCAAGCGGTTCGGTTAAAACCGCATTCGGACAGCCGTCAAAAGCCTTATGCGCCGCAGTCTGTACGGCAGGGTTCGGGTGTACGGGATAAACAAGGACGATTTCGGGATGCCTGTCGCATAAAGTGCGCACGGCGGAAAAAATCCGGTGTAGCGGTTCTCCGAGATTTTCCCTGCGGTGTGCTGTCATGAGAAGCATTCGCCGTCCGGCAAGGCGCTCAAGGACCGGATGAGAAAAAGAGCCGTTTACTGTTACCTTGAGCGCGTCAATCGCAGTATTGCCTGTCACATAGATCTGGGCCTTTTCGATCCCTTCCCGCAAAAGATTCTCTGCCGCGCCGGAGGTCGGCGCAAAATGGTACCGGGCAAGGACCGCCACGGCGCGGCGGTTGAATTCTTCCGGATATGGAGCATAGAGATTTCCCGTCCGCAGTCCTGCCTCAACATGTCCTACCGGAATTTTTTCATAATAACAGGCCAGCGCCGAGGCGAATGCTGTCGTCGTATCCCCGTGGACAAGAACAAGGTCCGGCGCTGCTTTCTCCAAAATCGCCCGCATCCCCGTAATGACAGAGCATGTGATATCAAACAGCGTCTGTCCCGGCTTCATCACGGCAAGATCATAATCCGGTTCAACCTTGAAAATACGCAGCACCGAATCCAGCATTTCCCGATGCTGCCCGGTAACACAGACGAGCGTTTGCAGCTCTTTTTTTGTCTGAAGCTCCAAAACAAGAGGACACATTTTGATCGCTTCCGGTCTTGTTCCGAAAACCAGCATAATTTTTTTCATCCGCATGCCGCTCCTTTTTGTTTTTCATGGATATTATGCCGAAAATTACAAAGGTCCATTCATGTCCGAAAAGGATATAAAAAAGCCGGCTCTCTGTAAATATTCTTTTTTTATTTTACCATATATCCCGGTGTTTTTCAATCCATGCAGAGATCGCTTCATAATTCCGGCAGCAGTGTCTCCGGTCATGCTGCGGAAAAAAACGGTCGGCGCGTTCTCGATAGGACGCTTCCATAGAAAAACCGCGGCGTACCGTATCCGCCACAGCAATATAAAGGGCAGAAAGATCGGAAACGACAGGTCCGAAGCCATCCCGCTCCCTTGAAAAATATCCGGCAGGATAGTTTGGCGCACGCAGTCCAGCAGCGTCCCAGTAAATGACGGGCCGCTGCGCATAAGCAAAATCGAACATCACGCTGGAATAATCGGTAATAAGCATGGCGCTTTTGCGCACCTGTTCTCCGATATCCGTCATATCCAAAGAGATCCGCGGGCTTTTCACACAAAAACAGGAGATAAACTTCCGCATTTCGGGATGCGGTGCAAAAACAAGATCTATCTTTTCATGTTCCAGCAAAGCGGACAGCTGCGGGTCGGACAAAAGGGATTGGACCGACGAAAAATACGGCGTGTCAAGAAAAGCCTCCCGTGTCATCGAAGCAAGCGCAGCACGCCATGTCGGAAGGAACAGGATCCGCCGTGCAGCGACGGTTTCCTGAAGGGCGTCCAGCCTTGCGAAGCCGGAGCAGCATACCGCATCCTCAGGATAGCCAAAGCGCGCTTTCACGAATTCATATTCCAAAGGAGCAGCACAAAGGAACAAATCGACATCCGTATACCTCGCATACAGCGCCGGAATATCCCAGCAGGTCACCCCATGCTGCAAAAAAACAACGGGGCCCGGCGCAGCAAGACGCGCCCGTCCCACATGTGAGCAAAACAGAGCCGGAAACGGCGCCGCACCGAAAATATGCGTGCTGATTTTAACCGTCGGCAGAAAGTATAAAAAAAGATGGCGCAGAGAACCGCGCCGGAGCACAGCGCCACATTTTTTCACTTTTTCCCTTTCCGGAGAATGTCTGTCGAGAATATAATATACTTTTTTCCCAGGAACGACCGTCCGCACATACTGAAACAGCGCCCATGCGTTGTCGCAGGCATCATATCCCCGCTCCGAAAACAGCCAAATCTCGGGATATTTTTTCCTGCCCGGCCTCCTCCGGCACAGCGCCTTTATCATCAGACAAAGCAGCAGCTGAAGAAAAAGCTTGGCTTTTACAAAAATCGTCATGAGTTTTCCTGATCTGCGCGCATACGCAGGACCTTGCAGGGATTGCCCGCCGCTACGGCAAACGGCGGGATTTTGCCATGGACAACGCTGCCCGCTCCAATCACGGCGCCATCCCCAATGACAGCGCCCGGTAAAATGGTAACTCGCGCGCCGATCCATACGTCATCGCCGATATGGACCGGCTCCAGAGCCTCCATGCCCTGAACACAGATAGGAACGTCCGTTCTGCTGTACGAATGGTTTCTCGTCAGCACGGCACAATCTGTGCCCATCATGACAAAATTGCCAATATATGTGCCCTCCTCGATATAAGCACGATGGCCGATCGAGGAGCAGTCGCCTAAGGATACATCAGAGGCAAACCAGGCTTTTCTGTCAATATTGACCTCCTCTCCGCAATGGGACAAGATCCTTTCCGCACAAAATGCCCGAAGCCTTCTCTGTCCGATCTTAATTTTGGAATAGGTACGCGGAAGGCGGGACGCCGCGGCATAAAGGATCCTGCCGACGGCACGGGAAAAACGGCTTTTCATATCAGCAATTACCTCCGGGAATTTTTTCAGACTACGCTGGGAATCGGCCGAGCACAGATCCGCTCGTTTTTTCAAAAGGCAGACGCCTCTGCGGTTTTCAAGCGTCCTTCCAGGCCGGCCGACACAGAAAAAGAAAAGATCAGGGGAAACAACGCGGAAAGCGAGCAGGCGGCAGGTACCGCACAGGACATGACCGACAGGACGACCGCCGGAATCGAGCCTTGCGGCACAGCACGAAAGCCAATGACGCGCAAAAGCCTGACAAAAGCGGCAGCAGCAAGGCAAGATCCGACAAGTCCAAGGCCAAATAAATACTGAAGCGCTGTCATGTGGACATTGGTACGAAACAAGCCGACACCGAAGAAAAGCGTTCGGAAAGACGAGGTGAATTCCTCATACCATCGGAAAATCAGCTCTGCGCGTCCGTTTGCGCCGGCAAGGTCCGCCGCGGAAAACCGCCCGATAAGCACCTCCGCCAGATCAGGCGCCAGCATCGCCGCCGCAGCCGCCGCTCCCGTACAGAACGCAAATAAGAAAATCACACAGCGGAAAAATAACCGCGGCTCCTTCGCACAGGCTGCAAGCTCCAGCGCCGCAAGACCGCCGGCGCACAAAAGAAAAGTGCGGGAAAGTCCGATCACGCCGAAAAAGAACAGGGCCGCGATATGGAAAAGCAGGACCGCCTTTTTCGTGCAAAGAGCAGATGCTTCCGCTTTTTTTGAAAGACAGGCGCCATGCCGGAGAAGCTCCGCATTTGCAGCAATTCCGGCAAGGCAGGAAAACCCGAGAAAATTGGGATCGAGCGTCATATGCATGCCGTCGGTCTCATAAGCATCGCCAAATCGAACCGCTCCGGAAAAGATTTCCTGGAAAGAGTGTTCGCCGGCAAAGACCAAAAGAGCGGCCGTGCCGGAAAGCAAAACCGAAAACGAAAACACAGAGGCGACCGCATCCACAGGCGGCCGCACCCCATCCGAGGCGAGCAGCAAAAGCAGCAAAAGCTCAGCTCCCAGCGCAAACGAATAGACAGAAAGCTCTCCAAGGGCCAAATTCTGGATCTCAATGTAAAGAGAAAACAGAAGCACCGCCGCTGCCGTTTCTCTCGATACACGATAGCGTGCCGGCTCCCGATACGCAAGGAAAATCAGTTTTCCGATCAACAGCAGGGTGATATAGTTGCCCGGAAGCCCCGGATACAAGGGAAGCAAAAAAACGCAGAACAGCCATGTTTCCTCCGCACGGAAAAAAAGGAGCGGAATCAAAACGGCAAGAAGAAGCAGCGGCCGTCCGACGGGCAGCCGCATCCCGTCGCGCAGCAATATCAGCACGGCAAGCACGGCACAGGAAGCCGGAAAGCCGCTCCGCACAGAGCATGCCCTATCATTCTTCATGAAATCTCCTCCACCGCCGCACGAAACAAGGATACAGACGCATCTGCCTGCCGAGACAAGCGGGAAAGCACCTCCTCCGGATGCAGCGAACAGCGCAGACTTTCATAGGTCCGTTCCGCAAGGAAGCTGGCAAGCGTGCGGTACAGATCCTCGTCCCCCGTCCCGCAAAGAACACCGCCCGTTTCCAAAAGCTCGCCTGCCGAGCAGGTATCGGTAGCAAGCACCGGAAGCGCCAGCAGTGCCGCCTCCGAAAAAACCAGAGGCGCCGCCTCATGGAACGACGGATGAAACAAAAAATCCGCCTGCGCCATATAACGATACGGGTTCTCCTCTTCCCCATGCAGGAATATGACGTCAGCAAGCCCGTATTGCCGAATTGCGGCCGCAAGAGCGGTACCGCACGGCCCGCTTCCTACGATATGCCATTCAAAGACAAACCCCTCGTCACATAACCGGCGCATCAGCGGTATGCACCGCAAATGTCCCTTTTCCGGAGACAGCCGCGCCACGCTCAGCATGACCGGACGGCGGGCATTCGGATAGCATACGCCGCGGGAAACGGAGAGAGACAGGATCCGTTCTCCCTCTACGATATTGGGAACGACGCAGGTCCGCCCCCGCAGCTGCGGCAGGCAGGCCAAGAAAGCATCCGCCGTTCCTCTGCTTACAGCGCAGATTTGATCAAAACTCCGGTATAGTCTTCGGTTCCCGGCAGAATTGGCGCCATATTTTCCAAAATCACAGTGTACAAAGGCGATCCGTTTTTGCGCATGACAGCCGTACAAAGCAAGCTCACAGCTGATATTGCAGAAGCTCCGCATACATGACGGCTGAGAAAAAGCAACCGCGGCATCAAAAGCAGGAAGCCGTTTTCTCGTCCGCCGGCATAGGAGCAAAAACGGCAGACGTTTCCCGAATATTTTAGAAAACGCCGCGCCGGCAATCCGGAAGATTCTTGCGGGCAAAGCAAGCGTGCCAAGACTGCGCCGAGGGGTTTCCGTCGAACGCAGCATCTCATCCGGCGGATAAAGGGACACATCTGCCGGGAGCCGCTCACGGCAGACCATACCGTCCGCGCAGAGCAAGGTGATATCATAAAAGGAGTGGATTTTTCCGATCAACGCATACAAGGCGTTTGCAATTCCTCCCGTGCGCAGATTTCCGACGGTAATCAGCACACGGCGCTTTTTAGGGGGAAAGCCGCCGTATCCATACTTTTCCCGAAGCAGATCGGATAGCCGTTTCCGATAAGCGCAGGCGTTATAATAATCGGAAAACAGAAAGCTGCCGGCGTCTGCGGATGCCGTCCGCTCATCCGCCATGTCGCAAAGCACGACGGCGACCTCCTCTTTTCCGGCAGGAAGCGGGACGGGAATGCCGTAGCCGACCGGCGCCGCATGACGGCTAAAATCCGCAAGGACCGGCGAATAGATCGGCGTCAGTCCGCATGCCGCGTAGACGGAAAGCTTTGTCGGAGTCGCGGCGCGGTTTACCGGATGATCCGCACGCAGAGCGAAGCCATACCGCACCGGAGCAAGCGCCTCAAGAAGAGCCCTCCCGCGAAGGCAGCGGACCTCATAATGGACGGCGCCGCTCTCTGCAAGGATCTTTCTCGCATTTGCCGTATCCTCTGTGAACACCACAAGCTTCGTCGGGCAGACCGCACGCCGTTCGATCTCAGCATAAAAGGCGGCTGTCTGCGGGAAGCACTGCCATGTGCTGAGCGAACCGATATAAGCAAAGCTGCCTTTTTCCTTTTCGGCAGTGAGCGTCGGGGAAAAAGGCCCCTCTTCACAGAAGCACGGCATGATAAAGCTTTTCTTCTCTAAGGAAAGCTTGTATTTTCTTTCATAATGAGAGAGCATTTCGGGCGACACGAGAAGCAGCAATTCCGCACGCTTCAAAACGTATTTTTCGATTTGGGAAAGCACGAACCGTCTTGGCAGAGAACGGCGGCGCAGATAAGATTCCTCCGGTACAAGCCCTTGAATCCAGACAACATGCCTTCGATAGCCGGACAGCAGATACCGGATCGTGACAAGCACTTCGTCTGTCACGATCACATCCCGGCGCGACGCGCCGTCCCTCGCATCCGCGGTGAAAAAGCCCGCCTGCCGGATGGCTTGCCCGATTTGTTCCATGTATTTTTTCGTTACATCGCCCGCATGACGGTCATCCAAAACAAAACGCGGCACTATCGGGCCCCTCTTCCTGACAATACTGCCGGAATGGTCAGCATCAGACATTTGAAATCCACGAGAACGGAGCGTTCCCTTATATACCGCATATCGTACTCCCACTTTTCCAAAGGAGAAAGGTCATAGCCCCCGCTGATCTGAGCCAGTCCCGTAAGCCCGGGCTTGACAAGCAGCCGCTTGTCAAATCCCGAAACGGACTTTTTGAAGCTTTCATAAAAAATCGCGCGCTCCGGACGTGGGCCCACAAAGCTCATATCCCCCATCAAAATGTTGATAAGCTGAGGCAGCTCGTCCAGATGGAACCGCCGAAGCAGGATCCCGATCTTCGTGCGCCTGGCATCCTCCCTTTCTGCCCATACAGGACCCTCCCTCTCCGCGTCCTGCTTCATGGTCCGGAATTTAAGAAGCGGAAAGGGCTTGCCGAACATCCCGAGCCGGAATTGCAAATAAAAGGCGGGACCCGGAGAATCCAAACGCACGGCAAACGCGATCATCAGCATCGGGACCGCCATTCCCGCAAGGAGAATCGAGGACAGCAAAAGGTCGGATATGCGTTTTATCTTTTCATAAGCAGGTTTTGATTGACACCAATTCATAGCCTCTTTCGGATGGATTTGCATTCCGACGCCCATCATACAAAATCTCCTAATCATATGATATTTGCATTTTAAGCATATCACAAAGGCAAGGAAATGTCAACCGTTTGTTTCCTATTTTGAATCTTATCTTTCTTATAAAAGAATAGGATACGCCAAATTAAACATGAATTTATAACACCGATTGATGTTATCGCCATCTGTTTTTGATACCATATCCCCTCTGTTCTTTTTAATTGCCTTTTTATCGAGCCGCCCGCCGGCGCAAACCTGCACCGGCGGGCGGAATTTCTATAAAACAAAAGCCAAAAAGCTTTCTCCAGCGCTTACGAAAGAATTTTATCCAGAATCAAAACAAATTTTTCCATCTCCTCCGGCGTATTAAATGCAGAAAAGCTGACGCGCAGCGCGTCCCCGCCGGTATGCAGCGCCTTATGCGCTGTCGGCGCGCAGTGAAGGCCCGCGCGGGTGCATACGCCTGCATCTCCCAGCTTTTCCGCCGCCTCCGACGGAGAGATCCCGTCAAATCCCAGAAGCAGCAGCGAGCCCCGCTGCGCCTTGGGAAGGTACACCGTCACTTTTTTATGATCCTTCAATAAATCTCTGCCATATTGCATAAGGGAACTCTCATGACGCTCGATTTTATCCCGGCCGGCCGCCTTTACATAGCGCAGTCCCGCGCCGAGGCCGACAATGCAAGGGGTAGCTACCGTGCCGGCCTCATAGGAATCGGGCGGTTCATGCCCCATGTCGGTATCGTTTGAATTTTTCCCGTTCCCTCCAAACAGGCTGCACCGAAAGCGCTCAAAATCAAAGTCATCTGCAAAAGCGGCAAATCCGCTTCCCTGCGGACCATACAGGCCCTTATGCCCAGGCGCACACAAAACGGATATGCCGTCGCGCACCATATGGATGTCATATATGCCGGCGCTCTGCGCAGCATCGACGACATACAGTATCCCGTACCGTTTGCAAAGCGCGCCGATCTCCCTTACGGGCAGGATCCTGGGACAAATATTGGAAGCATGCGTCATGACGACCGCCCGCGTTTCCGGCCGGATATGACGTTCGATCTCTTGAAGAAGATCCGCATCCTCCGCCGTCGCGTCGACCGTATCATAGGTCATGCCGCGAAGCGCGCATAGGCTCGCCACCGGACGCAGCACGCTGTTGTGCTCCAAATTGGATATAATAAAATGGTCGCCTCGGCAGGCGATGCCGGCAATGGCAAGGTTCAGTGCCTGTGTCGTATTTTGGGTAAAAATGACGTTCTCCGGTTTTGAAATGCCGAAAAAATCGGCAACCTCACACCTGACGTCATAAATCGCCTCCGCTGAGGCAAGCGCGAGCTTATGGGAGCTCCTTCCCGGATTCCCGCAGTATTCCCGCATACATTTCGTCATCTCGCGGATGACAGCGGCAGGCTTCGGGAAAGTCGTCGCCGCATTGTCGAAATAAATCATAACTCGCTCCCTTATCCTATTATGACATCCCCGAACGGGATATCCGCCGCTTCCAGAAAATCGATCGCCGCATTGACAGAATACACGTCGAGCTGAAGACCCCAGCCGCATCCATGCGGCGTCTGCCTGGGACTTGGACGCACGATTCTACATCGAATTCCGTTCTTGCGAAGCATCCGCTGTGCCTTGATTGCGGCGGTCTGAGAGGCGATCGTGATGACTCTCACATCCATTTGTTTTTCACACTCCTCCCAAGAAATGGTCTTTTTCGGGCGGAACGAAGCTCCGCCAATACCAGTATATGCGGCGGCCCAAGGCTGGTGTATCAAAATCGACCGCGAAAAAGCCCGCGTCGATTTTGACGCGGGCTTACTGTTAAGAATTCAGTGTATATTTAGAATAAGACGTGGCGGAATAATAAGGGTCATACCCCGGTGCGTGCCTATAAACACCATAACTTCCCCACTTTGAAGCAACCTCCGATGGTATTCCCGACCCACTAACAGTAATATAGGCAGAATGAATTGGACTACTACCCTCAAAATATACCAATTTGTCACCAAACTCATATGTTCCTGTCAATACATAACTGCCATCTTCCCAATAAGGAGACGGATCATCCATCCAATATGGATTATCAGGAGAAATACTATACCATGCGTATGAGTGGCAATTAAAACAGGATGTAGCTCCTCCAATATGCATGGCATTTGGAAACAGCTCTCTCATTTGATAAAACATATTAATCATGTCTTCCTCTGACAATTGCTCTGGTCCACAATAAACCATAACATCAGTTCCTCTTGGTGTTTGAACCGCCGTTCTATATCCAGAAACCAACGACTCATATGATAAAATATTTGTCTTTGCAAGCCGGCCCGCATAAACCGAACTTTGTTCTTTCATGATTTGTTTATCTATTGCAATTTCTGATATTTTATCAATTTGCTGTATTGTACACTTTTCTAATATTTCATTTTGACACAAAAGTAGCTCTAATACATCCAGCATATATCCGCCACGATTAATGCCATAAACAATATTTTGGTTATTTTCCAAATTAAAATTATCATATGTTTTAATTAAGACATTTACGGCATCTTTTCTTTGAAAAAGCTCTTTTGTTCCATTAAAAGAACCCATAACCATTTCAAAGCCCTTTTGTATATCATCGTATGCAGCAACGCATGGAAGCATTGGATATTCTAATATCAACTGAAGAACATCTTCCGTCGATAGTTCAGATAATATCTCCTCAGGAATTTCACACGCAGTTGCCATTTCTGCTCCCGATGTAAACAACTCCCACTCTGCCATATCCGGAGTTATAGGATAATTATAAAAAGTATTTTTTTGTCCGTATTTTTCCACATCTGCATAAATAAACGAAAATAAAGATAATAATAATGTGCCAACAATAACAACTAACAAAATTTTTCGAAACTTTTTCATTTATTATTTCCTTCCTGTTTGCTGTTCTCAAACATAGTTTTTACCGTTTCATATGCATTTGTTTTAAATTTTACCAGGCGATTGTCGTCGAAGCGGCCATATCCATCACGAAAAAGCCTGACTGTCCTCTCACCAGATTCCGTCTCCAAAACAACAAGCAAAAAATCCACGAAATCCACCGAATCGGGCTCCGTCTCTAATTCAACATACGAGGAAGCGTCAAACAATGAGGCAAGCGTTTCTGTCGTCTGCTTATCCGTACTCACCATCAGATAGCTGTCAGTCCCGCAATACACCATCGCTTCATAGGATATATCGCTTTGTCCGCAGGACGCCGACACCAAGAGAAAGCTCAGCAGAAAAAGCAAAGAGACAAGCGAACGAAATCGGAAACTCTTCATATATGTCACCTCCTTTCCGCTTTGATATTTACCAAATTTTGATGATTTCGTCTTCTATTATTTATATTACAATAATTTTCCATCAATGTCAACACCTATTATTTATTAAATTTTGATCTCCGTCTTCGCTAAAGCCGCGCCACCGCACGCACGGGAGAAGCCTCCGCCTCGATTTTCAAAGGGAGAGCGAAAAATTCAAAGCGCCTCCCCTTCGCGGCTTCATGCAGAGCGGAAAGCCCGCGGAGGTTTTCCACAAGGAAAATCCCTCTCTCCGACAGCCTTCTATGCACCGCGAACGGCGGCAAATCCGGAGACGGGGTATCAAGTCCAAGCATCCGGATATTTCTTTCAATCAAACAGGAGGCCAGTTCCTCGGAAATCACAGGATGAGAAGTAAAATAGTCTTCCTGCCCGAAATGCCGGTCCCAGCCGGTCGCGATGAGGACCGCCTCTCCCTCGCGCACAGACGACATGTCCTCCCCCGGCTTAAAAATACGCGCCGGCGCCGCAAACCATGCGGCCGGCATCTGCGCTGCGGTACGACTGTCCGCCGAAAAATGAGACGGCATATCGATGTGCGTTCCGGCATGAAGCCCCGTATCCAAACGAGTCAGGCGGTATCCGTCGGTTTCATACTGCGTCACGGGAATCAGCGCCGTTTTCGGGTCGCCGGGATAGACCGGCATCCCCGATCTTATTGTATGGGTCAGATCGAATATCATATCGTTTCCTTTCTGCCGGAGCCAGCACGTCAAAACGGAAAAAGCAGACGAATCCTCCGGATTCCGTCTGCTTTTTGGTTATGTCAAAGCTCCGTCACATCGTTTTCCCATTCGTCGGAAATCGCCTTGTACGCCCGCGTATATCCCTTGAAGATCTTCCGGATCTCCAGCAGATGCTCCATCGTATCCGCCTCGAAGATCAGCACAAGCTCCGGCAGATTGGAGGAAGCGCGGATCAGTCCCCAGCCATGCTCGAACTGGACGCGCGCGCCGTTGATATCGCAGACCTTTCCGGGGTATGCCGCCTTCAGCTTTTCGACGATTTCATCTACGATGCCGTATTTGACATCGTCGTCGCAGTGCGCCTTGATCTCGGGGGACACCACATAATGCGGGAATGTCCCTAAAATCTCGGATACGGTCTCCTCCTTATGGGATAGGAACTCCACAAGCTTTGCTGCGACGAATACGGCATCGTCAAAGCCGTACCAGTCGTCGCCGCCGACAAAAATATGTCCGCTGCGCTCTCCCGCAAGCTCCGCGTGAAGCTCGTGCATCTTGGATTTGATATAGGAATGGCCGGTTTTCCACATGACGGGATGGCCGCCGTTTTGCTCGATCACGTCAATCAGCGCCTTGGAGCACTTGACATCGAACACGACCGTCGCACCCGGCTTCTTTTCCAGAAGCTGCTTGGCGATCAGCGCAAGGACCATGTCGCTCCAGATGTTGTTCCCCTTCTCGTCGATCACGCCGATCCTATCGCCGTCCCCGTCAAAGGAAAGGCCGAGGTCGGCATGGATATAGGGATGAAGCACCATGTCATGCAGGCGCTTTCTTCCGGCGACGTCGGAGGGATTCGGGAAATAATGCGGATAAGAGGTGTCGGGATCGCAGTTGAGCTGGAAGGTCATACAGCCAAGTCTCTGGAACACCTCATAAACAAACAGCCCCGCACCGCCGTTCGCCGCATCCAGCACGACGCGCAGCTTCTTCGGACCCATATGGATCCTCGAGACGATATCGTCGATGTAGGCATCGCGCACATCCGTCTCCGTATATGTTCCCCGGACCGCGCTTTCCGTCGGCTGGTCCAGAAGAGAATAGACCTCCTTGATGTCATCCGGCTCCAGCGTTTTGGAATAGCCGTTTGCCAGCTTGAAGCCGGACCAGCCGTCCGGATTGTGGCTCGCCGTGATCATAACGGCTCCCTCGCATTTCAAATGGTACTGCGCAAAATAGGCGAGCGGGGAAAGCGCAAGCCCGATGTAAAATACGTCGATCCCCTCCTCCAAGAGAGCGTCGACCGCCGCCTTTGCAAAGGACGGCGAGCACGTGCGGTTGTCATATCCGACAACCGCGCGCGTGATGCTTCTGCGATGCAGGTATTTCGCATAGGCCTTTACGATCCTGTATACGTTTTCAGGACAAAGCTCTTCGTCGCACACTCTTCCGCGGATGTCGTATTCGCGGAACATGCTGCGGAAAGCCTCCGGATATTTGGTATCGGTTATCATTTTTACACTCCTCCATACCGTCCGAGAGGACGGCGAAACAATTCATGGCGGAAAATCCGCCGCGCACGGGTCATCCGGTGCGCACATTACAGTATATGACGGATACTCACGCCTCGTCCCAGTTATGCCAGACGTTCACGATATCCTCGTTCTCCTCAAGATTTTCAAGCAGAAGATTCATATGCTTGATGTCGTTTTCATCCGTAAGCGTAACATACGTAGAGGGGACCTTTTCAATCTCCGAGGAAAGGAACGCATAGCCTTTGGCGGAAAGCGCTTCTGCGACAGCGGACAGATCGTCCGGCTCGCAGTAGATCTCATATACGTCGTCCTCTTCCGCAAAATCGGACGCGCCCGCCTCCAGCGCTTCCTCCATGAGCTTGTCGCCGTCCACCACGCGGTCGCCCCATTCGTCGAGCGCGGATATCGCGATGACGCCCTTGGTGGAGAACAGGAAGCCGACGCAGCCGACCTGACCGAGGTTCCCTCCGAACTTATCGAAATAGTGGCGCACGTCGCCCGCCGTGCGGTTTCGGTTGTCCGTCGCTGCCTCGACGATAACCGCGACGCCGGATGGCCCGTAGCCCTCATAGGTAATCTCCTCATACGCTACGGCATCCGAACCGGACGCCTTTTTAATGATCCGCTCGATATTGTCGTTCGGCACGTTGTTGGATTTCGCCTTTTGAATGAGATCCCGCAGCTTGCCGTTGGAATTCGGATCCGGACCGCCCTCCTTGACGGCGATGGCGATCTCCTTTCCGATTTTGGTGAAAACCTTGGCGCGCTGGGCGTCGGTCTTCTCTTTTTTATGCATGATATTTTTCCACTTGCTATGTCCAGACATACAGAAAAAACTCCTTTTCCAAAGATTTCAAATTTGATCGGGATGCTTCATGCAGATAAGCTCCAGCGCGCGGCCGAGGATGTCGTGCGTGGCGCGCGTCAGCGTCAGGCGGAACGCGCGCACGTCCCCGTCGGGACAGGAGGCGATCCGGCAGGCCTGATAGAAGCGGTTGAAGGCGTTGCAGACCTCGATGATATACCGCGTCACAACGGACGGCTCCATTTCCTCCAACGCCGCTGCCGTTTTCTCCGGAAAAAGAGAAAGCGTCTTGATCAGATCCCGTTCCGGCTCTTCCAGAGCCCCTTTCTCCGCGCGGGGCTCAAAGGGTCCCGCCTTCTCGAGGATGCTGCTCGTTCTCGCGTAGGTATACTGCGCATAGGGACCGGTGTTGCCGTTAAAATCGAGCGCGTCGTCCATCACGAAGTTGATATCCCGCATCCGGTTGCCGAACAGATAGTAGAAGATGACGGCGCCGACGCCGACCGCCTCCGCCGTTTCGTCCTTCTCCTTCAGCGACGGATTCTTCTCCTCGATGATGCTGCGGCACTTTTCGACGGCGGCGGCGAACAGGTCCCGCAGAAGGATAACGTTTCCCGTGCGCGTCGCAAGCTTTTCCCCGCCGATGCTGACCGTCCCGTAGGGAACGTGATACAGCTCGTCGTACCAGTCGTAGCCCATCAGCTCCACGACCTTGAACCACTGTGCAAAATGCAGGGACTGACCCGCCGAGGTGACATAGATGCACTTGTCAAAATGATAGGTGCGCTTGCGGTAGACCGCCGCGGCGATGTCCCGCGTCGGATAGAGCGTCGAGCCGTCCGATTTGAGAATCAGGCACGGCGGCATATTATACGCCGAAAGGTCCACGATCGACGCGCCGTTGTCCAGCTTCAAAAGCCCTTTTTCCCGCAGGATTTCCACCTGCTCCGGCATTTTGTCCGTGTAAAACGCCTCTCCGTTGTAGCTGTCAAAGGTGATGCCGAGCTGCTTGTAGGTTTTCTCATATTCCGCAAGGCTGATTTTCTTGAACCACTCCCAAAGCGCGAGATTTTCCGCGTCGCCGTGCTCCAGCTTTGCAAATTCCGCGCGGGACGCGTCGGCAAGCTCCGTTTTCCCCGCTTCTTCCTCGGCCTTGATTTCGTTGTTGACGCGAACGTAAAGCGCGACGAGCTCGTCGACGCCGCCCTTTTCGATGCGCTCTCTGTCTCCCCATCTGCGGTAGGCGGCAATCAGCTTGCCGAACTGGGTCCCCCAGTCTCCAAGGTGATTGATGCCGATACAGTGATAGCCGGCATATTCATGCAGCAGCTTCAGGGAATGCCCGATAACGGTCGTGCCGAGATGCCCGATATGGAACGGCTTTGCCACGTTCGGCGAGGAATAGTCGAGCACGACGGTCTTTCCGCGGCCGAAATCGTGCGCGCCGTAATCCCTGCCCCGCTCCGCAATTTCCCCTAAAATCCCGCCGGACAAATAGGCGTCGGAGATCCGGAAGTTCAGATATCCGCCGCTGCAGGATACCTCGGAAACGCCCTGCGGCGGCGCTTTGCCCAGCTTTTCATACAGCTTCGCGGCGATCGCCGGCGGCGCCATTCGCAGGGTGCGGCTGAGCCGGAAGCACGGAAAAGCAAGATCTCCCAGCGCCGGGTCGGGAGGGACCTCCAGCGCGGCTTCTATTTCGGCGGGAGCCGGCACGGCGGGGACTCCTTCCATGCCGGCAATATGCGAGCATACAGCGTCGGCAATTCTCTTTTTCAGCTTGTCCATGTGACTGACACTCCTCTTCTTCCTGGGCATGGGGCGGCATCCGGGCTCCGCATCGAAAAAATACCGGCCCCAAAATAATAATTCAGTTTATTATACTACATAAAAGCTTTTCTTGCAACAGGAAATTTTGAATTTTTGCAGAAACGCGGCCAAATTCATTCCTTTTCTGCGCTTATCAGACATTTCCACGAAAATAAATCAGGGTGTTCAGCAAATTTTTGTGAAAAGCGTTTTCTCTTTTCTTGTTGACTTTTCCCTCAAAAAACGATATAATGTTAGATGCCTAACAATTCGCACGGTATGTTTGAAAAAGGCGGAAAGGAAGCTCTTAGAATGGAAAATGAACGCAGACTCGGTTTTGAGATCAAAACCGTCTCCAATCTGCTGAAACGAGAGATCGGGAGTTCCAGAAGCGGCAAATACGTTGCAAACGCGACGGGGACCAACGGTTTTATCATTTCTTATCTCGCGGAGCATGCAGGGTGTGACATTTTTCAGCGGGACCTTGAGAAAAAATTTTCCGTTCGCCGTTCCACCATGTCCAACATCATTCTGCGTATGGAGCAAAAGGGGTTTCTGATTCGGACGCCGGTCGCGCACGATGCGAGACTGAAAAAGCTGACGCTCACGGAAAAGGGCTGGGAGATCCATTCCATCATGGAAGGAGCCGTCGAGGAGGCGGAGGCAAAGCTTGTTGCGGGTCTTTCCGATTCGGACATTGAAAAAATGCACTCGATTCTCGTCCGAATGCGCCGGAATTTAGAAGCCGACAGCAAGGGCCAAAGCAGCTGATAGGCAGTTTTTTTAATTTTAAGGGGAGGGAGAAAGGACCGTCTTGCAAAGTGCAGGACGCCATGATAACCATGCTAAAAAGGCTTGCAAAGTGCGTCAAGGGATATACGAGACAAACCGTCTTGACGCCGGTATTCATAACGCTCGAAGTCATCATCGAGTGTATCATTCCTTTCATCACGGCACAGCTTGTCAACACCATCGAAAGAGATCAGGATATGGATACCATTTTCAAATTCGGTTTTATTTTGATCGCTCTCGCCTTCGGATCGCTCATCTGCGGGGCGCTTTCGGGTCATTTCTGCGCCACCGCGACCGCGGGATTTGCAAGGAATCTGCGCCGTGATCTTTATTATAAGGTGCAGGACTTTTCATTTGCCAACATCGACAAGTTCTCGACGCCGAGCCTTGTCACAAGGCTGACCACGGACTTCACCAACGTCCAGCAGGCGTTCATGATGATTATCCGTATCGCCGTGCGCGCGCCGCTGATGCTGATCTTCTCGCTTACCATGGCGTTCGTCATGAGCGGGAGCCTGGCGTTTATTTATGTGGGGATCGTTCCGCTGCTCGCGTTCGGGCTTTTCACCATCGTACATAAGGTGCTCCCAATCTTCCGGCGCGTCTTTCGCAAATACGACGACCTCAACGAATCCGTGCAGGAGAACGTCGAGGGTATCCGCGTCGTCAAATCCTTTGTCAGAGAAGATTTTGAAACGCAAAAATTCAAAAAGGCGTCCGACGAGGTCATGCGCGGCTTCCGCAGCGCGGAGAAGATCCTCGCGCTCAACAATCCGCTCATGCAGATCGCGTTCAACTCCGGCATGCTCCTTGTCAGTCTGTTCGCAACGCAGCTCATCGTTTCGACCGGCGGCGAAGCGCTCGCGCTCGGCAACGGCAACTATTCCATGCTGATCGTATACGGCGTGCAGATGCTCTCCAGCATGATGATGCTTTCCATGATCTTCACAATGGTCACGATGTCGGTGGAATCCGCAGAGAGAATCACGGAAGTATTGAATGAAAAAAGCACGCTCACCGATCCGTCGTCCCCGGTCTATCAGGTCCCGGACGGCAGCATCGATTTTGATGATGTCAGCTTCAAATATTCGGCGGCCGCGGAGAAAAATGCGCTTTCGGACATCACGCTCCACATTCGGGCGGGAGAGACCATCGGCATCATCGGCGGCACGGGAAGCTCCAAAACCTCGCTGGTCCAGCTGATCCCCCGTCTTTATGACGCGACCGAGGGGACCGTGAAGGTCGGCGGCATCGACGTGCGCGACTATGACATCGAAACGCTGCGCAACGAGGTATCCATGGTCCTTCAGAAAAATGTCCTTTTCTCCGGCACCATCAAGGAAAACCTGCGCTGGGGCGATCCGAATGCCACCGATGAGGAGCTTGTCCGCATCTGCAAGCTTGCCTGCGCAGACGAATTCATCGAGGGACTTCCCGACGGCTATGACACCTACATAGAGCGCGGCGGCACCAACGTATCCGGCGGACAAAAGCAGAGACTCTGTATCGCGCGCGCCCTGCTGAAAAAGCCGAAGATTCTGATCCTCGACGACTCCACGTCGGCCGTGGATACCAAAACCGACGCGATGATCCGCCGTGCGTTCCGCGAAGAGATCCCGGGCACAACGAAGCTGATCATCGCACAAAGGATCTCCTCCGTGGAGGATGCCGACCGTATTATCGTAATGGAGGGCGGCCGCATCAACGCCATCGGAACCCATGCGCAGCTGCTTGCTTCCAATGAAATCTATAGAGAAGTTTATGAATCCCAGAACAGAACAGGGGGTGACGCAGATGAAGCGTGAAAACGCAGCGCAAATGCAAAAGCCGCCGAAGGCACGCAAGGGAACCCTCTTACGGATCTTCAAGTTCATTACCAAATATTATAAGGCGTATCTTATCATCGTCTTTATCTGCCTTGCCGTCAGCGCAGTCGTCAACTCCGTAAGCTCCATCTTTATGAACCGCTTCATCACCTACATCGAGGACAGCCTTGCGATCTATGCCACAGACGGCAAGGACGCCGCAATGGCGGCACTGATGCCCAAGGTGACAAAGACCATCATCGTGCTTGCCTGTATCTACCTTACGGGACTTATCTGCAACTTCACCTATACGCGGCTCATGACCTATGTGACGCAGGGAACGCTGAAAAACATCCGTGACACGATGTTTTCCAATATGCAGAAGCTGCCGATCAAATATTTCGATACCCATCCGCACGGCGACATCATGAGCTATTATACCAACGATACCGAAACGCTACGGCAGCTGATTGCGGAAAGCATCCCAAGCCTGATCTCATCGGGACTGATCGTGCTCGTGCTGCTCGGCATCATGATGTATTACAGCATATGGCTGATGCTAATTGTTCTTGCCGGCGCCGCCGTCATGATCCTTGTCACCAAATTCATCGGCGGAAGAAGCGCGCGATTCTTTGTCAAGCAGCAGAAATCGCTTGCCAGCGCGGAGGGATACGTCGAAGAAATGATGAACGGGCAGAAGGTCGTGAAGGTATTCTGCCATGAAGAAGCATGTAAGCGCGACTTCGATAAGATCAACGAGCAGCTTTTCCGCGATACCAGAGAAGCGCATCGATTTGCAAACATCTTGATGCCGATCCTCGGAAATATCGGCAACATTTTGTATGTGCTTGTCGTATTCGTCGGCGGCGCTCTGATCGTCAGCGGCAACGTACAGAACCTTTCCCTCTCGGGTGCGGCGTTCGGCGTCGCCATTGTCGTGCCGTTCATCAATATGACAAGACAGTTTTCCATGAACGTCAACCAAGCCTCGCAGCACGTCAATTCGATCGCTATGGCTATGGCGGGCGCTTCCAGAATCTTCACCCTGATGGATGAAGAGCCGGAAGCTGACAACGGCTATGTAAAGCTCGTCAATGCGAAATACGATGAAAACGGCAATATCACGGAATGTCCGGAGCGCACGGGAAAATGGGCATGGAAGCATCCGCACTCGGCGGACGGCTCCGTCACCTATACACCGCTTGAGGGCGATGTGCGCATGTTTGACGTGGACTTCGGCTACGTGCCGGAAAAAACGGTCCTGCATGACATCACACTTTATGCCGAACCCGGACAAAAGGTTGCGTTCGTCGGTGCGACGGGAGCCGGAAAAACGACCATCACGAACCTTATCAACCGGTTTTATGATATCGCAGACGGAAAGATCCGTTACGACGGCATCAATATCAATAAGATCAAGAAAGCGGACCTGCGCCGTTCGCTCGGAATGGTTCTTCAGGACACGAATCTGTTCACCGGCACCGTGATGGAAAATATCCGCTACGGCAAGCTGGACGCGACGGACGAGGAGGTCTACGCGGCGGCAAAGCTTGCCAACGCACATGACTTCATCACAAGACTTCCCGACGGCTACAATACGATGCTGAAAGGCAACGGCGCCAACCTTTCGCAGGGACAGCGGCAGCTGCTTTCCATTGCCCGCGCAGCGGTAGCAAACCCGCCCGTCATGATCCTTGACGAGGCCACCTCCTCCATCGATACCCGCACAGAGGCGCTCGTCCAGCGCGGCATGGACTCCCTCATGAAAGGCCGTACGGTGTTCGTCATCGCGCACAGAC
Organism: uncultured Clostridia bacterium; assembly: GCA_944381075.1. Lineage (GTDB taxonomy): Bacteria > Bacillota > Clostridia > Oscillospirales > CAG-272 > QALR01. The sequence continues at coordinate 46,478 of CALWJT010000015.1, read as the reverse complement.
TCTCCACCGTGCGAAATTCAGACGTCATCATGGTACTGGAGCACGGACGCATCATCGAACGCGGACCGCACGACAAACTGATTGCGGAACGCGGCAAATACTACCAGCTTTACACAGGCGCATTCGAGCTTGAATAAAAAAACCCTCCCGCAGAGCGGGAGGGTTTTTTTAAGAGAAGGCTTCCTTGAAGAAGACCCTCCTTGGCCGCTTCAAAACAAGACGGCAATCGAATGGAACAGCACACAGCAGACGATTCCAATTAAAGTCGGAAGCAAAAAGGAAAGCATCATATAGAACCAGCTTCCTGTTTCCTTTTTGATGGTGATCAGCGTCGTGGAGCACGGCCAGTGCATCACAGAAAACAGGATAAACGACACCGCTGTCATCCATGTCCACCCATTTGCAGCAAGAGTGTCCCGGAGCAGCGACAGGTTTCCGATCTCCGTAAGCGTCCCGCTCGACATATAAAGCATGGCGCAGAGAGGCAGCACGATTTCATTTGCGGGAAGTCCTAAAAGAAAGGCAAGCAAAATAATGCCGTCGAGCCCCATGAGACATCCGAGCGGATCGAGGAAACGGCTGAGCCATCCCGTAATGGCAATCCCTCCGACCTCCAAATTGGACAAAAGGTAGATCAGGACACCCGCCGGCGCCGCAACCGCCACGGCGCGTCCAAGGACGAATACCGTCCGGTCAAGCACGGACCGGACAAGGATCTTTCCCAGCTGAGGACGGCGGTAAGGCGGCAGCTCCAGAATAAAGGAAGAGCTCTCCCCGCGCAGGATGGTAGAAGTAAGCGCCTTCGTCGTAAGCAGCGTCACCGTCACGCCAAGTACGATAACCGCAGCGAGGATGAGCGCTACAATCAGGGAGGAAATCCCTGTCATGCCGGAAAAGAAAATGGTTGCTACGGTGATAATCGCCGGGAACCGTCCGTTGCACGGCATGAAATTATTGGTCAGAATCGCGACCAGCCGCTCCCTCTTGGAATCGATGATCCGTGTTCCGACGACCCCTGCCGCATTGCAGCCGAGGCCCATGCACATGGAAAGCGCCTGCTTGCCGCATGCGCTGCACTTTGAAAAAATGCCGTCGAGATTGAATGCCACCCGCGGCAGATATCCGACATCCTCTAAAAAGGTAAAAAGCGGGAAAAAGATCGCCATCGGCGGCAGCATCACGGAAACGATCCATCCGACTACCCGGTAAAGGCCATAGGTCAGCATATCCGCAAAAAATGTCCCAAGGCCCAAACGCAGGAGCAGATCATGCAAATGCGGCTCCAGCGTATGAAAGCCTGTAGAAAGCCAGTCAGAGGGATAGTTCGCCCCGACGATCGTCAGCCAAAAAATCATGGCAAGCAGCAGGAGCATCGCAGGGATTCCCCAGATCTTGCTTGTCAGGATCCGATCCGCACGGGAAAAGCCTTCTGTCTTTCGTGTATTTTTCACGACGGCCGCCGACGTTCTTTCCGCCTCCCTCATAAGAGAGGAAGCCATTTCCGTGACAAAGACCTCTTCTGTGATTCCGCTCTCGGACAATGCTTTGCGCGCCGCCTCCGCCGCACGCAGATTTTCTTCCGTGAGAAGCGAGCCCGACAGATACGCATCACATTTTTTCAAAAAAGCGGAATCGTTCTCCAGCAAGCGAAGCGCCGTATACCGCGTCGATAACTTCCCTTTGCAGGCCGGCTCTATGTAGGGCGTCAGTGCTTTTACCGCGCGTTCGATCGGCTCGGCGTACAGAACCGGCAGGGGATTTCCCTGTCCGATTTCCGCAAGGCGCTCGATCAGCTTTGCGGTGCCCTCTCCGCGTCCCGCGCTCGTCCCAACGACCGGAACGCCGAGACGCCGCTCCAGCTCGTCTAAATCGAGCGATACGCCCCCGCGCTTTGCTTCGTCCAGCAGGTTGACACAAACAAGCACATGCGGCGTGATCTCCAAGATTTGAAGAACAAGGCCGAGATTGCGGCACAGCCTTGTCGCATCACAAACAACAATAACGGCGTCCGCGCCGCCAAAGCAGAGAAAATCGCGTGCGACTTCTTCCTCCGCGGAATGCGCTGCCAGGGAATAGGTCCCGGGCAGATCTACGATTTGATAGGTTTTCCCGTCCTTTTTATGATAGCCCGCCGCTGTCGCGACCGTTTTCCCTGTCCAATTCCCCGTATGCTGATGAAGTCCTGTCAGAATATTAAAAACGGTGCTCTTGCCGACATTGGGATTGCCGGCAAGAGCAACAAGAAGTTCCGCATCTCTTTTCTTCCCGATTTCACCACCGCGTGAGGCATTTTTCCCGACCGATTTCCCAGTAAGCCCCATTGCCAAATTCCCCTTATCCATTCTGTGATTCAGATGCGACGACTCGAATAGACGCCGCATCTTTTTTTCTGATTGCAATTACCGCCCCGCAGATAAGATAGGCGCTCGGATCTCCGAACGGTCCGGCACCGAGCTTCTGAATGCCGGAGCCGACGATGCAGCCGATATCCATAAAGCGGCGGCGCATCCCGAGGTCGGCCGTGATGTCCGACACGATCCCGATCTCACCGCAGGAGAGCTCGGAAAGCGATTTTTCTTTTTTCTCCATATTCGTTCCTTTCCTCGGACTTCCGATTTTTATACTCCGCTATGAGTATATGCGGCCAAAGGAGGACTTGACAAAGAAGCAGACCCCTCGTCAGGAGCCCATCTGCAAAAAAGAAAGGCTTTTCTTTGACAAAAGAAAAGCCTTTCTGAAGACGTTTTCAACCTTCCCGCTCTTTTCACGGAAGGATTCTGCTTTCTATTTTCTCGATGCAGCGCGGCGCCGTGAGCTCCCTTCTGCGCGGCGCTCACATATTTTCGGCAAGGTATTCGTCAATGGCCGCGCGAAGCATCGTCAGGGTATTGGCCACGGAAGAGCCCTGCATCTGTGCTCCGGCGGAATCAAAATGACCACCGCCGCCCATTTTTTCCAAAATGAGCTGTACATTGATTTTTCCCTGGGAACGCGCCGAAATATGAACGGTATCGCCAATCCGGCAGAGCGCGAATGCGGCAAGCACGCCCTCGACGCCCAGCAGCCGGTCCGCCGCGCGCGCCGCATTGACACGCCCGACCGACGTGTTTTCATTGCTGTCATTGAGCGCGATGGCAATGACAGATTTGTAAATGACGACATTGCTCTCAAATTTCGCCTCGGAAAGAAAGTCCTCGATATTCATTTTAAAGAGCGCCTGCGCATCGATGGGGCTCGCCCCCTCGCTGCGCAGATACAGGGCAGAGGAAAAAGTCCGCACGCCGGTGTTGTGGGTAAAGCGCTTGGTATCCAGCAGCATGCCGGCAAGCAGCAGATCTGCCTCCACCTTCGGCAGCGTCCCCTGCGGCAGGATCTGCTCTAAGAATTCGCTCATAAGCTCGGAGGCAGAGCTTGCGGACGGCTCGATATAGGCGATCTTGGGCTGGCTTTTAAATTCCGCCGTTTTGCGGTGATGGTCGATAATGACAAGATTCTGCACCGTGTTGACCACATCCGGCGCCTCGCAGAAATCCAAATTGTTGACGTCGACCACCACGACAAGGGTCCCGCTTTGGATCATATCCTGCGCTTCGATCTTATCGACAAAAAGGTTTTGATATTCGGGATTTCCCTCCAGCCGCCTAAAGCAGCCCGAAAGATTCTTGTCGTTTCGATCGGATACGACAAGCGCCTGGACCCCGCAGAATTTCGCGAGCCGTACCACGGCTATGCAGGAGGCGAACGCATCAAAGTCGGCAAATTTATGTCCCATCACAAGGACATTGTCCGCCGCGGAAATCAGCATGATCAGCTCGTTGGCGATCACACGGGCACGCACCTTGGTCCTCTTCTGCACGGTCTTGGTTTTCCCTCCGTAGAATTCCACGCCGTCCGCCGTCTTGATCACGACCTGATCGCCGCCGCGCTGCAGCGCCATATCGAGCGCCGCCTGCGTGGCGCGTTCTTTTTCATACAGGCTGCCGGAAATCGTGGAAATCCCCATCGAAATCGTGACGGGCATCGTCGTATCGCCGACATGGATCTCGCGGATCTCATCCAGCATGGAAAAACGGTCCTTTTCAAATTCCTCCAAATGCTTCGCGGCAAACACACACATAAACTTGTTGTGCCCATAATCCCGCAGGATGCCGCCGACCTTTTCCATATGACGGCGAAGGATCGCCTCCACATCGCTGGATGCGTTCGCATAAAGCTCCTGCACATACTGCATCAGCTCATCCAGATTATCGATCACCGCATAAGCAATCAGAGTCTCCTCATCCTCCAGCTGCGCATAGAGCTTTTTGACCTCCGTTATATTGTCAAAAATGGTAATGTAAAAGACCTTGCTTTTGGAAACGACCCGGTATCCCTTTGCAAGAAAGACCTCCGTATTCTCATCCGCGATCTCACTTGCAGAAAGGAAAGAGATCTCCGCGCCCTCGTCGTCACTTTTGATAATCCGCTCGATGGTGGCATTGCAAATATTATCGATATATTTTCCATATAATACGCCGCGGGTCCTGAATTTGGAAGAAAGCGCCGTGTTGTACCATACGATTTTTCCCTTTTCATCACAGATAAGGACCGGCAGATACAGCTTTTGGATAAAGTCGAGAGAAATGGTCCCGAATATCGAGCCCTTCATTTCCGCAAAATCTCCTGCGAACATCCGGTTGTTCACAAAGCCGATGACACCCGCAAGCACCAAAGCGCCGCCATAGCAGCCAAGCGCGCACAGCACGACGGTCGAGGGATCATAATCGGTATAAGCAAGCACAATCGCACAGACGGCAAGCGCAATGACGCCGAGCGCGGCGCAAATGATAGCGCCGGCCGACAGAGAATAATTTCGTGTTCTATTGTTTTTTTCCGGCATGGCAAGCTCTCCTTCCGGTGTCAAATCATCGTTTGGGACCGTCCTTTTCCGGCGGTCGAATCTATTTTTTTCTCCTGCGCATCTGTGACTCTGCCATTCGCAGCGACAGCACGTCTCTTGCGCCGAGGAACGCCAGAACGATCGCCGCAAGCTGGATCGCCATCACAGTGAAAAGAAAGCCGAATATGACAAACAGAGCAATAATAAGGAGCGTCCTCTTCCGCAGGATAGGGTGGCGCAGTCTTACAGAAAGCCCCCGCGTCCCGCATGCCGCCATCGACGGCCACAGCACAAGCAGCAGATTGAATACCACGATCGTAAGCGGATTCGTCACGAAGAACGACAGAATGATATACAAAAAGGTAGCCGCAAGAAAAACGATGCACGTAATCTGCGTCGGATACAGGACCCACTTCACCTCCGGAAGCAGAGCATGATATTTCGCCGCTTTCACAGACAATACAAAAAAGCATACGGCAAGATACGCAAGAACCTGCCCTGCCATGAGTAGCAGTCCCGGTAAAATCATTTGAAGCGTATCCACGGTAGCTTCGGCGCTTGCCACATAGCTCTCCGTAAGGGTCGCCTTATCGATCCCGAGACTTTCATAGCGATCCAGCAGAGCCTGCGGGAACGAATCCACATAATCCTTCGCCCACTGGGTCATCTCCTCCCGGAGCCCGTCAAAAACGCCGTTGATATCGTCCAGCACCGCGGAGGGACTTAACGAATTTCCTCCCAATACATAGAAAACCGCTGCAAAAACCAGCAGATATGCCAGCAGCACCACCGTTACGATCACAACGGCAGTGGTTTTTGCCGCCTTTCCCTTAATCAAGCTGGACAGGACCAGCGCACATACTACAGAAACGGCGCCAAGCGCCGGGACCCAGAGCTGCATCCCGCCCGCGAAAAATAAAATCACAAGAGGGATCAAGCTGTCAAGGATAGAAATATATGTCTCGCAGGTCAAAAGGATAACGGCAAGGATCCCCACAGCGCTCATGAGAGCGACCGCACCTATGATCTGCGTTCCAAAGGCAAGATCTACCGCGCCGACCAGCATGACCGCGCAAAGCGCCATTGTCAGCCAGAGCGGACGCAGATTGACGGTCGTTTTTTTCGTTTCTTGATTCATAACGCATATACGGCCTTCCGAAAATCGGAAAGCTCACTCCTCCTCCGGATCTTTCCTCACCGTCATATGCTCCATCAGTCGTTTGTTGAATTCCTCCGCCGTATTATAGCCCATCTTTCTCTGACGGTTATTCATCGCCGCGATTTCAAGGATAATGGCGAGATTTCGTCCTGGACGCACCGGGATCGTCGTCGTAATGATATCGATGCCGAGAATGTTGGTGGTTTCCGTTTCAAGTCCCATCCTGTCGTATACCTTGTCTTGATCCCACGGCTCAAGCTTGATGATCATATCGATCTTTTCGCTGTCCTTGACGGCGCCCATACCGAAAATCCGTCTCACATCGACAATACCGATGCCGCGCAGCTCGACAAAATGACGGATGATCTCAGGCGCCGTCCCCACCAGTGTCTTGGCAGATACACGCTTGATCTCGACCGCATCATCCGCAATCAGGCGATGGCCGCGCTTGACAAGCTCAATGGCAGTTTCACTTTTTCCCACGCCGCTCTCTCCTAAAATGAGGATACCTTCTCCGTATACCTCGACCAGGACTCCGTGCCTTGTAATTCTCGGCGCTAAGCTGATATTCAGAGAGGCGATCAGCGCCGCCTGAAAAGCCGAGGTCTTTTCCTGCGTCCTGGCAAGGGCGATCCCATATTTTTTCGACGCCTCCAAAACCTCCTCAAACACCGAAAGCCCCGTCGTCACAATAATGGCCGGCGGATGATGGACGGCGAGCTGCTCCATCTTATAAAATCGATCCTTCTTGGAAAGAGATGCCAAATACTGATGCTCCGCGTTCCCGATGAGCTGGATGCGGTTATGGTCAAAGCACTCAAAGAAGCCGGCCAGCGCAAGCCCCGGACGATTGACGTCCGTGCGCGTAATTTTTACCGACTTTCCCTCCGGCATATGGATGACCTCAAGATGGAATTCCTCAATAATCGCTTTAAAGGATACCTGATATTCCGCGCCATAATCGTCGTTATAATTGTCCATCTTTAGCCTCCCTTCAAAACAGCTCCGCTATTTTTCATAATATATTATGATTATAACCGAAAACGGAAATTTTTTCAACAAATATTTTCAACATTTCCATAAATAATAAGGATAAGGAAGGGTTTTGAAGCGTTAAGGAGGAATTTTCATGGCAGCCATTTTCATTAGGACCATACTGATATATATTCTGCTCATCGGCGCGATGCGTCTTTCCGGCAAAAGACAGATCGGGGAAATCCAGCTATCCGAGCTTGTTACGACCATTCTGCTTTCAGAAATCGCTTCCTATCCTTTAACCAACGCCAACATCCCGTTTCTCTATTCTGTCGTACCGATCGTTGTTATCATAAGCCTTGAAATTATCATGTCCTTCCTCGCGACCAAAAGCGCCGCCATCAAAAGCATCCTCGACGATAAGCCCAGCATTATCATACGCAAAGGGATCATCAACCAAAAGGAGATGGTCAAAATGCGTCTCAGCATGGACGACCTCCTATGTGAACTGAGACTGAAGAACATTGCGTCCCCCGACGAGGTGGAATACGCCATATTGGAGCAGAACGGACAGATCTCCGTTTTCCCCAAGGACAGCAAAAAGCAGGCAACGCTCGAAGACCTCGGCCTTACCGGAGCCGGCGCGGGAATATCGCATTCCGTCATCATCGACGGACATATCATGGATTATGCCGTCAAAAATGCAGGAAAAACCCGGGACTGGGTAGAGGAACAGCTTCAGAAAAAACATATCCGAAACATCAAAACCGTTTTTTTGATGACCGTCGACGACAAAGGCGATATCAAAATCGTGAAAAAGGAGTCCTAAAGCTATGAAAACCTTTCTTGTATCACTCGTCCTCGCCGCCGCCGTTCTGACCTTCGTTATCTGCAATTCCCTTTATATCGACGGAAAGATAGAAGAACTGCTTGCCATCGCGGAAGAGCTCCCTGCCGACGCGGACGCCTTTGAAGCGGACGCCGCAGCAGCGGAGGAAAAGATGGAACGGCTTTGGACGCTATGGGATGAAAGCTTCGAGAGGATCGCCTTCACCTCCGGGTATGAAAACATCAACAGAGCAGACGATGCGATCCTCACGATGTATATCAGCTTTCAAAACAGGAACGCAGATGATTTCACCATTGCGAGGATGACCTTCTGCGACGGCCTGAAAAGGCTGAAAATGCTGGAAAGCTTTTCGCTGGACGGAATTTTATAAAAATAGAAAAGAGGGAGCGGCAGCGCCGCTCCCTCTTTTTCTATTGTCTTACTGATCTTCTTCGTCGGTCGACGCATTTTTCACAGACGGCAGATATTGGACATAGTCCTTCAACTGCGCCTTTGTGAATATCTGATATCCCCAATAGTTGGTCGAAAGCTTGGAAAGCTCGCTCGATACCACATAGGTGTTGGTGTTGAACAGGATCGGGACGACAACGGCATCGTTTAGAAGAAGAGCTTCCGCCTCATGGAGGATCTCCGCCCTCTTGTCATCGTCCGTCTCAGCAAAAGCAGAGGCGATCAGCGCATCATAATCCGGATTATAATAGCCCGTTACATGGACATCATTCACATAGTACATGACGCCGCGGCTCTCATCGTAATCCGGGTCCGAAGATGTCACCGCTCTGACGCTTCCGTTATAATCCCTTGTGAAAGGCGTAAGGCTGTAGAGCGGATAGACGGAGAGCATCTGATAGTCCAGTCCGATGACGTCGTAATCGCCCGTTTCAAAGGCGGTATCATAGTCGCTTGCGGAAAGCGAGTTTACCACCACATTGAAGCCAAGCTGCTCCCATACGGTTTCCGTATACTGTGCGATCGCCTTTTCCTTGCTGACATAGCCCATAAGCTGGGACTGATAGCTGTCGTTCATCTCATCCTGACGCACGACGATATAAATATCCTCGTAGTCCTCAGGCCAGATGTCATTTTCCGAAAGAAGCTGCTTGGCTCCCTCAATATCGCCTGCGGCGCTGATGATATCGCCGCCCTCCTCACGGAACGAGGTCCCGCGGCTGGTGTTGAACACTTTATCATTGATAAGCCCTGTCGCGGCTTCCGTATCACAGCCGACAAGCTGTGCGATATAATTCCGGTCGAGCGCCATTGACAGCGCCTGCCGCACCGCGGCATTCTGGAACAGCTCTCCGTTCTCGCTGGAATTCAGATTGAAATAATAGACAAACGTGGAAGCCTCTTTTTCCGTCTTGACGTCCTTTCCGTATTTTGCCGCTGTCGCCGCCGTCAGCCCGCTGACATAGAAAAGCTCGCGGTTGTTATACATGGTAAGCACATCGGTGCTCGCCGTAGAATATACCAGAGACAGATCCTGCGGAATATCATAGCGGATGGTGATGCGGTAAGGCGTTACATATTTATCGATGGCCTCTGTCTGGACATCCTGATTCAAATAATAATATTTGGAACGCTCAAGGATGATCGCCTCAGACGGATCGCTCGAGAATTTTCTCACGCGGAACGGTCCGTTGGTCGAAAGGTCCGTTGCGCTCTTGGACCAGCTGTCCGGATAGGACGCGACCTTGTTCTCGCGAAGCGGGACAAGCGCCGGGCTTGCCGTATTATAAAGGAACTCGTCGATATCGGCGCCCTCTTCAAATTCGACTACCAGCTTGGTCGCCGATTTGGAATACAGCCCGATATCGTCAATGGAGATCAGGCCGAGCTTCGCATCCTGCGCGCCCTTGATGCAGTACAGCATCGAAGCGGCGGGCGAATCAAAATCCGGGTCCAGAATGCGCTTCCACGCATACACGACATCGTTCGCCTGGACCATGGAGCCGTCGCTCCAGTACGTATCGTTGATGACGATCTCAAGACGCGGTTCCCCGGTCTTGGGATCCTCCACGATCTCCCAGTCCTTGGCAAGTGCTTTTTTCAGCTTTCCCTTTTCGTCCAGTCTTGTCAGGCCCTCAAAAATCAGGCTGAGGATCTTCACCGCGTTTTCATCGGTATACGCGATCGCAGGATCCAAGTCCATCACCTTGGTACCCATGTAGATCTCAAATTCCGCGCCCATTTGCGCCGGATCATCCTTTGCAATCTTCGTACATCCGACGGAAAATACCGCAAACATGGCAAGGGCGAGGACAAAAGCGAGTACTCTCTTCATTCTTGCATGCTCCTCCGAAATTAAGTTTCAACTGCGGGGCTCCCCCGCTTTGGCGTCAGCGAGGCGATAGGCCGCCGCTTTTTCTTCTATCGACACCTTGAAGCAAAATCCAATCTATAAATCGTAGATGATAGCTTATATTATACCACTACTCCCCCATATAAATCAAATCTTACTTTAACAAACGAAAAATATTCTGCTTATTACACAATTTCACAGAAAATTTTTATGCAGATTATACAATAAAACAGCTCGTTCTTTCTTACTCGACCGCCTTTTCCGCATACTCCTTCAAGAGACGGACATAGATTTTATAATTTTCAAAGGAAACGCCCGGAGGGGTCTGATGGTCGCAGGACGGGATATATCCGCCCGTTTTCATCGTCGGAAGCAGTCTTTCAAATTCGGCCCGCATCGCTTCCTCTCCGTGCGGCATCGTCATTTTATCAAAGCCGCCGAGGAACAGAAAATCAGGATAGAGCGCGCGAAGCCTGCCGACGTCAACGCCGGCCTGCCGCTCCAGCGGCAGCACGCCGTCGATGCCGGCGCGGCGGAACCATGGGATCATCATGGAAATATCGCCGTCGCTGTCGATGATGATCTTTGTCCCGTATTTTTTGATTTCGGGGATCACCCGCTGATAATACGGCAGCATAAATTCGTCGAACAGCTCCTCAGACAGCATCGGACCGTTGTTATAGCTCATATCCTCCGAAAAAACCATGAATTCCGGACGGCAGATCGAATAAATGATCGGCAGCTGGCTGATGATATAATCCGCAAGGTCCGAACAGATCCTGTGATAAAGCTCCGGCTCATCATAGAAGGAATACAGATGGTTCTCAATCCCGAGCAGCACGCGCGGGAACCAGAAAAATCCGTCGTAAGAATACCACAGCACCGCATCGCCGCGGTCATGCTCTTGCTTGAGATTTTTCAGGATCTCGATCTTATTCTGCCAATTTTTATGCGTCTCATTCGGATAAAGATACGGCTTGAAGCTCTCATAGTCTTCCTCCGTGTAAATAAGCGGCGCGCCGTGCGAGGCGGGACTCGGACAGTCCGGCGTCGTGAGAGGCATCCAGATCCTGCGCATAAAATCCAGTCCAAGATGGGTCTGGATCCTATCCCATGGAATATCGCGGGACAGCCCTTCCTCATACCAGCGGTTGAGCGTATCGCCCCACCAGCCGGCCCATTCGACAACGGGAAGCCTGTCGGGTTTCTCAAAATTCATAACAGCTTGGAAGCGTTCGACATTTTTCATTTCAAATTGCCTTTCTCCGGAATCCTCCGGCAGCAGAAAAGCCTTGTGGCCTTTGTCCTATAGAATGCAAATTATCTGCAACGTTCATTATAGCATGGGAAATCCCAAAAATCAAGAAAACCCGCACACATAATCTATGACATTTTTGTAAAGACTTACGGCTGAGCGGCAAAATCGGCGCAAAGTGCCGGAAATTTTCGCCAAAGCTCTTGCATTTCGGTGCATAATGGCTTATAATATTCTTATCTTTTTCATATCGTATCCTTTGTGTCGATGGAAAACAGTACAAGGCTGGCGCGGAAAGAGAAACGGCGGTCGGTGCAAGCCGTAGGCGAGCCTTGCTGCTGTCCGCTTCCGGAGCAGGCGGAGAGATCCGCGGGCCGGCGCCCCGTACCGCGCTTTCGAGAGGCCGTGCCAAGGCGCGGCAATTTGGGTGGCAACACGGAGTCTTTTCGTCCCATATACATCGGGAGGAAAAGGCTTTTTTGTTTCTCCGCGCCGCGGCGGGAGAGGAGGACGGCGGCAATGCATCCGCGCGCCGCCGCAGCGCAGACATGGACACCCCTTTCATCCAAGCAGCAAATTCATATTTTTATATTCAATCTATTAAGGAGAAAACAGATATGCTCGATTTGAAATTTCTAAGAGAGAATCCAGAGGTCGTAAAACAGAACATCCGCAACAAGTTCCAGGATGCAAAGCTTCCGCTTGTCGACGAGGTCATCGCGCTCGACGAAGAAAAACGCCGCGCCAAAGGAGAAGCGGACGCGCTCCGGGCGAACCGCAACAAGGTCTCAAAGCAGATCGGCGCATACATGGCACAGGGAAAAAAGGAGGAAGCCGAGGCAGCCAAGCGCGAGGTCACAAAGCATTCCGAGGCGCTTGCGGCTCTGGAGGCGAAGGAGACGGAGCTCGACGAAAAAATCACGAAGATTATGATGACCATCCCGAACATCATCGATCCCTCCGTCCCCATCGGAAGGGATGACAGCGAAAACGTGGAGGTCCAGCGCTTCGGCGAGGCGGCCGTTCCGGATTTTGAAATTCCCTATCACACCGACATCATGGAGCGCTTTGACGGGATCGACCTCGATTCGGCACGCCGCGTCGCGGGAAACGGCTTTTATTATCTCATGGGGGATATCGCAAGGCTGCATTCCGCCGTCATCAGCTATGCGCGCGATTTCATGATCGACCGCGGCTTTACCTACTGCATACCGCCCTTCATGATCCGTTCCAGCGTCGTGACCGGCGTTATGAGCTTCGCGGAAATGGATGCGATGATGTATAAGATCGAGGGCGAGGACCTCTATCTTATCGGGACAAGCGAGCACTCCATGATCGGAAAATTCATCGACCAGATCCTCGATGAAAAGGACCTGCCCTACACGCTCACAAGCTATTCCCCGTGCTTCCGCAAGGAAAAAGGCGCGCACGGCATCGAGGAGCGCGGCGTCTACCGCATCCATCAGTTTGAAAAGCAGGAAATGATCGTCGTCTGCCGTCCGGAGGAAAGCAAAATGTGGTTCGACAAGCTCTGGCAGAATACCGTCGACCTGTTCCGTTCCATGGATGTCCCTGTGCGCACGCTCGAATGCTGTTCCGGCGACCTTGCCGACCTCAAGGTCAAGTCCGTCGACGTCGAAGCCTGGTCGCCGCGCCAGAAAAAATACTTCGAGGTCGGAAGCTGCTCCAATCTCGGCGACGCGCAGGCGAGACGTCTGAAAATCCGCATAAACGGTGCAGACGGCAAAAAATATCTTGCGCACACGCTCAACAATACGGTCGTAGCGCCGCCGAGGATGCTCATCGCCCTCCTTGAAAACAACCTGAACGCCGACGGCTCAGTGAACGTACCCGCGGTGCTCCGCCCTTATATGGGAGGAAAAGAAAAGCTGATCCCCAAGCATTAAACAAAAGGGGCGCCCGACATGCGCTGCCGGCGATGCGGCGGCGCATGGGCCGCAAGGAATCCTTTCGGAATCCCCTGAAAATCCATTAAAGGAGAATCGGCATATGTGCATGATAATTGTTGGCTTTGCATTCGGGAACAATATCGGAACCTATATCCTGTTCGGCGCTATTTTCGCGATTCTTGTTTTCATCCTATGGGCTCCTATTCATTTTCATCGAAGTGTAAAAAAGACGCTGGAAAAAATGGATATCCCCGCAGAAGAGCCGGCACTTTTGGAACAAAACGCCGTTGTCGCGGGGAAACGCTGCTATGCCCATGCGCACCGGTCGAGCTCTCCCCTGCATGACAAGAATTTTTTCGTGAGCTTTCGGACGGAGGACGGCAAGACGGTCGAATACCCGGTATGGGAGGAATTCTATCTTTCCGCCTACGAGGGACAAACCGGAACCCTGGCGACGGCAAACGGAAATTTCTACGGCTTCTGTGAGGATTGAAGCCTGCCTCTGGGTGTTGCCCCATAGAAAAAAGGCATGCCGGACAAGGCAGGTGCTTTGGCGATGGCAAACGAAGAATTTTACAATGCTGGGCTGATTCATAGAAAGGAGAAAAGCCATGGTTTTAACAGCGCAGAACACCGGACTGGGAAACAATTTGGGAACATATCTTCTTATTGGCATATCCGTCGTTATTTTATTTTTGCTGATACGGCTAATCATACTGGAAATAAAAAGACGCAAACGATCTAAGGAAGTGATGGAAATATGGGGACCAGTCCCCCCAAAGGAGTCAGAAATCGTTGAACAAAACGCCGTCGTCGCGAGCAAGCGCTGCGGTGTCGATGCAAATCCGTCCTGCCGCAATAAAAAATTTTTTGTGAGCTTTCGGACGGAGGACGGTGAGATCACTGAATATGCAGTATGGGAGGATCTTTATCTTTCCGCTTATGAGGGGCAAACAGGTCTCTTGACAACAGCAAACGGAAGATTTTATCACTTCGACGAGGATTAACAGAATATTTTTATCTGGCAGAACCGTTTGAAACCTCTTTCCTTTCTCTTTGAATGACGACTGTCGTAAATTGCAGCATACATTTGAAAATGGGGATGCCTTTCTCAATCTAAGCTCAAAAGGAATTTTCTGGACTTATGAAAAAGTGCATTGTAATTGTAGGCTTTCTTCTTTGCCTCGCTCTTATTATTATGCTCACCGTATTGCTGATCCGTCAAAACGAAAGCGATAAGCTCGACCGGCAGACCGCCGACGGTCAAGTGGTTTCCAATCTGGCAAGGTTCGCTGGCCGCCTGATTCCAGCGGAACGGCTGGATGAGTACGATGCTTCCCAAATCGAAAAATATAAAATTGAGACCGCGCGCTATATTTATGCTGCGAGCAGCTTCTGTCCCCTTTCCTCCTATCACAAATATGAAAATTTTTATTCATTGATTTCAGGGCTCAACTTTCTTTCCCAGATCGACAAGCTGACACTCGCCATCACGGAAGAGGACAGTCAAGACCTCATGTACCTTTGCGCCCATATGTATGATGAGGAGATCGTCGAATCGCTCAGCAAGGAGCTTTTGGAGCGCATCAAGCCCTTTGATTATTCGCTGGATTCATAAAAACGGAACGGCAAAGCCGTTCCGTTTTTTCCTCTTATTCTAATTGAACAAACAAAGCGAGAAATCCTTCGCTCTTGCCAAAATTTCCCGAAGCTCGCGGTAAAGCTGCCCTGCATAGGAATGCAGCGCCGCATCGCATCCGGACGCTTCCAGCCCCAGATCCTGCGCAATGTATAAGGCGCGGTAAAGATGATACCTCTGCGTGACAACGACCAGCTTTTCGATGCCGTAAACCTCCTTTGCCCGCGACAGGGATTCGTAGGTGGAAAACCCTTCGCCGTCGGTGAGGATGTCGCCCTCCGGCACACCGTTTTGCACGGCGTATTCCTTCATCGCCGTGACCTCCCCCCACTCCCCGCTGTCGTCGCCCGACAGCAGAAGCTTTTTTACGGCGCCATCCTGATAAAGCGCGATGCCGGCGTCCATCCGGTCGCGGAGCATATCCGAAAGCACGCCGCCCGCATGGACCTTTGCGCCGAGAATAAGCGCATATTCGTATCCGTCCTGTGCTCCGACCTCCCGGATGTCACCGCGGGTCCCCAGCACAACCGTGAGGTTTACGGCGGTAAGGATCCCCGCACACAGAAGGAAAACGGCGGCCAGCGCGATCAGAATTTTCAGCCAGCGCTTCATGATCAAAGCTCTTTCGCACGCAGGTCGATATTTCGCCGAAAATTGATGAGCCTGCGCGTATATTCCATGTCCATGAACTTGCTTGTGATGATGAAATCCGCCGTCGCGCGGTTGTTGGCGATCGGAATATCGAACACCTGCGCAATCCGCAGCAGCGCTTTGACATCCGGGTCATGCGGCTGTGCTTCGAGTGGATCGGAGAAAAAAATGACGAGGTCGATCTTTCCGTCCACGATGCGAGCGCCGATCTGCTGATCGCCGCCGAGCGGACCGCTGTTGAAGCCGCGGATAGGGAGTCCGGTTTTATCCGCGATCATCCGCGCGGTCGTACCCGTTCCGCAGAGGAAATGATGCTCCAGAATGGATTTATTGGCAAGACACCAGTCGATGATCTCCGGCTTCTTGTTGTCGTGCGCGATGAGCGCGATGTTTTTCTGCCTTGGCAGCGTGCATTCGATGTATTCGTTCTCAAACATAAAAAAGCTTCCTTCTATAATTTATTTGTCGGAGGGTGAACAGAGGCGGCCTCTCCGACCTTTCGCAGTATCTGCTCCGCCGGCGCGGGGATCCTTCCCAGCGCGTCGGGCCCGACGTTCAACAAATAGTTGACGCCGTGCTCGGCAAGATACCGCTTCGAGGCAAGGACGGTCTCCGCATCCTTCCAGTTGTTGTCAAAGCTTTTGTAGCCCCACGTTCCGTTCAGGGTCGCAGGAGTCTCCGCAAGGCCCTGCGCATAATATTTTTCCGGGAAGACATTATCGCCCTGCGAAGAATAGTCCCCGAGCCCATTGCCCAGCCTCGAATTGACAAGGCAGTCCGGCTGACAGCGCTTGACAAGCTCATATAGCTCGATGCTCTGCTCTTTTGTCAGCGTCATCGGCGTATCGAACCAGATAAGCGCGATCTCCCCGTAGCCGGTCAAAAGCTCCGTCACCTGTCCCTTTACCTTCCGCTCGAAATATTCGGTGAAATCCTTCTCCCCGTTGTTCGGAAAGTCCCAGTCGTTCGTCCAGCTGACCGGCGCCGCATCCTTTCCGTCGATAAAATTGGTATGTCCCGAACGATAGCCTCCGCCGTTTTTCTCGTGCCAGTCGAGGTCCTGGGAATAGTAAAGCCCGAATTTCAGCCCGCGCTTTTCACACGCATGGGAAAGCTCCCCTATCACATCCCTGTGAAACGGCGTCGCGTCGTATACGTTATAGGGGTCCACCGCGCTGCGATACATCGCAAAGCCGTCGTGATGCTTTGCCGTGACGACCATATATTTCATACCCGCACAGACGGCGATATCGGCCCATTCCTCGGCATCGAAGAAAATCGGATGGAATGCCGAGGCAAGGCGTTCGTATTCCGCGTTCGGGATGCGGAAATCCGCCTGAAGCCATTCGCCGATGCCCTTCATGCGCGCGCCCTTCCATTCGCCGGCAGGCAGCGCATACAGCCCCCAATGGATCATCAGACCGAAGCCCGCTTTTCGAAACCAGTCCTTCATAGATCCCTCCGCTCTCCAAACGGCTGCCGCAGAAACGCCGCTTTCAAAACGGCAGCCTTTCTTTTAGTTTAACAAGGCCCGCAGAGCTTGTCAAGCCGACAGGCAGGGATTTTTCATAAAATTTACATTGAAAAGAAAATCACGCCGCCCGCTTGATCCATTCACAGGCTGACAAAAATTTTATTCCTGATACCGGCAGGGATTGTCCGTCTCCCCAAGGATATAGTCGACGCTCGTATGATAAAACCGCGCCAATTTGATTAAAACGGCAGTCGGGATATCATTTTCTCCCGTCTCATATTTGGAATACCCCGTCTGGGACATCCCCAGCATTTTAGCTACCTGCGTCTGATTCAGGTCGCGGTCTTCCCGCAGGTCTCGAATTCGTTTATACATCTCCCGCTCCAAACAGAGGATTTTTAAAAATTATAGTTTAACCTAGTTTAGAGTATTGACAAATAACCTGAATCAGATTAAAATGAAAAAAAGACTGTAAAATAGTGGGGAGCGAATGATGATTACAGCAGCCGTTCAGCAAGAAAATCTCGTATATGCCTACCATGGCAGCCGCGTATTGTTTTCGCAGCCGGGAACGCTCATGGGATACACAGCCAGCACCGTTTCCATTCAAAGAGAGCAGCGCATTTATGTCTACGACGAAGCAGGACGGCAAATCGTCTCCCGCAGCGCGGAAAACGCCGTACAGGTCTTCTACTATTCCAAAAAAATCACCTGAAAGACAGGACGCAGAGAGGGAAAGCGCTTGCGCGCCCCCCTCTCTGCACGCAGACAGATGCTGCCGCAAGAACGCGGATTCCCGAGAGAACGCGCGGAAAAATCGATTGCCGGGCCGCCGGCAAAAAAAACGAAACGGGATACGGCTCTCACAAAGCAGGAAATCCGGATTTGGCAAAAAGCCTCCGCCGTCCGCAGCATGAGCCGAACGCCGACGCAGACCGGGAAACGTTCCTCGACAGGGATGGTGTGCTTTTCCGGAACCGCAAAGAGAAAACAGGGCTTCTGCCATCAGGCAGAAGCCCTGTTTTTTTATTTCGGGAAGCTTATTTCTTGAAGCTCTCTTCTACCGCGACCGCGACGGCAACCGTCGCGCCGACCATCGGATTGTTGCCCATGCCGATAAGGCCCATCATTTCGACGTGCGCCGGAACGGACGAGCTACCCGCGAACTGCGCATCGGAGTGCATGCGTCCCATCGTATCGGTCATGCCGTAGGAGGACGGACCTGCCGCCATGTTGTCGGGATGGAGCGTTCTGCCCGTGCCGCCGCCGGACGCGACGGAGAAGTATTTCACGCCGTTTTCGACGCACCATTTCTTATAGGTTCCGGCGACCGGATGCTGGAAGCGCGTCGGATTCGTGGAGTTTCCGGTGATGGAAACACCGACGTTCTCAAGCTTCATGATCGCGACGCCCTCGGGAACGTTGTCCGCGCCATAGCATTTGACCGCCGCACGGGGTCCTTTGGAATACGGCGTCTCGGAAACGACCTTGACCTCTTCCGTATAAGGATCGAATTCAGTCTTTACATAGGTAAAGCCGTTGATCCTCGAAATGATGAACGCGGCGTCCTTGCCGAGTCCGTTGAGGATGACGCGCAGCGGCTTCTTGCGCACCTTGTTGGCGTTGAGCGCGATCTTGATCGCGCCCTCCGCCGCGGCGAAGGACTCATGTCCCGCAAGGAAGCAGAAGCATTCCGTCTCCTCGGAGAGCAGCATCTTGCCGAGATTGCCGTGTCCAAGTCCGACCTTGCGGTTTTCCGCAACGGATCCGGGGATACAGAACGCCTGAAGGCCGATGCCGATGGCGGCAGCGGCGTCCGCCGCCTTTTTGCATCCCTTTTTCAGCGCGATCGCCGCGCCGACGGTATACGCCCAGACCGCGTTGTCAAAGCAGATCGGCTGGGTCTCCCTTACGATCTTATCACAGTCGATGCCTGCGGCAAGCGTGATATCCCGGCATTCCTCGATAGAGCCGATTCCGTATTCAGCGAGAACGGAATTGATTTTGTCTACCCTTCTCTCATAACTTTCAAACAGTGCCATTTTCCGTCCCCCCTTTTACTCTTTTCTCGGATCGATATACTTTGCGGCATCGGCGAATCTTCCGTATGTACCCTTGGATTTCTCGTATGCCTCGTTCGGCTCCATGCCCTTCTTGATAAAGTCCGTCATCTTGCCGAGCGATACGAACTCGTAGCCGATAACCTGATCGTCCTCGTCGAGCGCCATTCTCGTGCAGTAGCCCTCGGTCATCTCAAGATAGCGCACGCCCTTCGCCTTGGTGCCGTACATGGTGCCGACCATGGAGCGGGCGCCCTTGCCGAGATCCTCCATGCCCGCACCGACGACAAGCCCGCCCTCGGAAAACGCGGATTGGGTGCGTCCATAGGCGATCTGAAGGAACAGCTCTCTCATTGCGGTATTGATGGCGTCACAGACAAGGTCCGTATTCAGCGCCTCCAAAATCGTCTTTCCGGGCAGGATCTCTGCCGCCATCGCGGCGGAATGCGTCATGCCCGAACATCCGATTGTCTCCACAAGCGCCTCCTCGATGACGCCGTTCTTGACGTTGAGGGAGAGCTTGCACGCGCCCTGCTGGGGAGCGCACCAGCCCACGCCGTGGGTATAACCGGAAATATCGGTGATCTGCTTTGCCTGGATCCACTTGCCTTCCTCGGGCAGCGGCGCCGGACCGTGGTTCGGTCCCTGCTTCACGCAGCACATGGATTCAACCTCATGGGAATATGTGATGTCTGCCATGGTTTTTCTCCTTATTTTTAAGATTTATTTTACGATTTTGCCGTACACGACGCCGCATGCGCCTGCCGCGTTCGCCTCGTCCGTATCGATGTGCATCGCCGGTGCATACTTGTCGGATACCCGGACGACAACGCCGCCGAAAATGAGCGGGCGCGCGGTATCGAGCTCCACCTTGACGATCTCCTTGTCGCAGACGCCAAGTTCCTTCGCCGTTTCCGGAGTCAGGTGAATGTGTCTCTGCGCGGCAATGACGCCCTCGGAAAGCTCTACCGTGCCGCACGGTCCTATCAGCGTGCAGGAGCCGGAGCCTGCGATATCGCCGGATTCGCGCACCGGAGCCGTGACGCCGAGCGTTCTCGCGTCGGTGAGGGATACCTCCACCTGCGTCGCGCTCCTTGCCGGTCCGAGAACGGACATTTTGAGCTCGCCTTTTTCGCCCTTTACCGTGACCTTCTCCTCACAGGCGAACTGTCCCGGCTGACTCAACATTTTTTTGACGGTGAGCGTATGCCCTTCCCCGAACAGCGCCGCGATATGCGCCTCGGTGAGATGGATATGCCGCGCCGAGGTCTCTACCAGAATTTTATTTTCCATAACATTGTCTCCTTTCGACAGTCCTGCTGTCTCTTCCGTTTTGGGCCGGCCATTTAAAAACCGGAGGCCAAAATCATATGGATTCGTATTTATTATAAATGATTTTTTGCGGATTGTAAATGATTAGCCCGCAATTTTTTTGTAAAAAATAAAAGATATTGCAAATTTTCATCAGGAAAGGAGCTCCCAACATGTACGAAGCCAAAGACGAAGCCCTCGACGAGACGTCCGAAGCACAGGCTCCGGCCTGCTCCGGCGATCTTAACAAGCTCGGCGCCGTAGTGACCAAGAGCGACGGCGTCGCGCTCTACTGCATTACGGTGATCGGACAGATCGAAGGGCATTTCTTATTGCCGAACACACAAAAGACGACAAAATACGAGCATATTCTGCCTCTGCTTGCCGCAATCGAGGAAAATCCGGAGCTGGACGGACTGCTCGTCATCATCAATACCGTCGGCGGCGATGTCGAGGCGGGGCTTGCCATTGCGGAAATGCTCGCGAGCATGCGCAAGCCGACGGCCTCTATCGTCATCGGCGGCGGACATTCCATCGGCATCCCGATCGCAGTATCCTGCGGCAGGTCCTTCATCGTTCCAAGCGCAACGATGACGATCCATCCCGTGCGGACAAGCGGGACCATCCTCGGCGTTCCGCAGGCATTTCTGGGTCTTGAAAAAATGCAGAACCGGATTTCGGATTTTATCGTCGGGCATTCCGGCATCACAAGGGAAACGCTGACCCGCCTGACCTTCCGCACGGACGAGATGGCGACCGACGTCGGCACCATCATCGACGGGAAGGAAGCCGTAGACTGCGGACTGATCGATGAAATCGGCGGACTGCGCGAGGCGATCGCCTGGCTGAAGAGCACAGTAAAAAAAGAAAAGGGGGAACCTTGCCATGACAAATGCAATGAGCAGAATCAAGACCAGAGCCAAGCAGAAGCATCCGATCGTCATTGACGGCAGGCTGGATTGGGGAAACGCGGAGAAGCTTTCGTTTCTGTTCCTTTTCGGAGGCGTCGGCTATGGACTCGTGGAGCTGATCTGGCGCGGGAGGACCCACCCCAGCATGGTGATAACGGGCGGCATATGCTTTCTGCTCGTCTACGGCATCAACAAAGCGCTGAGGCGGCGTCCCCTCCTTCTGCGCAGCGCCGTATCCTGCGCCGCCATTACGGCGGTCGAATTTTCCGTCGGCGCCGTCGTCAATCTCATGCTCGAGCTTTCGGTCTGGGATTATTCCGCCAACCGTTTCAACGTGCTCGGACAGATCTGTCCGCTTTATACATTTCTTTGGTTTCTCTTATCCATTCCGCTGATGCTGATATCGGCCCGCCTTTCAAAGAAGATCGACAATTCGTAAATTTTTGAAAAGGGGTTCCCTTTTCCGTCCTCTTATGTTAGAATAAGAGGGTAAGACGCTTGGGAAAGGATGGACGCGCGATGGAAGGGAGCCAAACCGTTTTCATTTCAAAATGCGAAAGCTACGCGGAGGATACCGTCTCGGAAATCGTCCGCCGTCATTTTGATGCCCTCGGATACGACCGCTCGTTTTTTGAGGGAAAAAGGGTCGTTGTAAAGCCCAACCTCGTCATGAAAAAAGCGCCGGACGCCGCCGCGACCACGCATCCTGCGGTGCTCGGCGCGGTCCTGTCCGTTCTGCGGGAGTACGGCGTAACTCCGATCATTGCAGAGAGTCCCGGAGGAATTTATAACCGGCAGCGCCTCGAGGGGATCTACCGGACCTGCGGCATAGAAAGTGTCGCTTCCCGGTACGGCGCCGTCCTCAACTTTGACACCTCCGCGGTACAGATGCCGTTCCCGGAAGGGAAAAAGGTCAAAATGTTCCATGTCATCGCGCCCGTGGCAGAGGCCGACGTTCTCATCGATCTGTGCAAATTAAAAAGCCATTCTCTGACCAAAATGAGCGCAGCGGTCAAAAATCTTTTCGGCGTGATCCCGGGCATTGAAAAGTTCGAGATGCATGCCTCCTATCCCGATTACGGCGATTTCGGCGCCATGCTCTGCGACCTGTGCGAAATGCTGTGCCGGACAAAAACCGTCATCGCGGTAACGGACGCCATCGTCGGAATGGAGGGGAACGGCCCTACCGCCGGGACGCCGCGGAAGATCGGCGCCGTCCTGACAAGCCCAAATCCGTTTGCCTGCGATCTCGCCTGTGAAAAGCTCCTTGGCTTCGAGGGGACCGTGCCTCTTGTGAAGGAGGCCAAATCGCGCGGGCTTTGTCCCGACCGCGCGGAGGCGCTCAAGATCCTCGGCACGCCGATTGCCGGCGCTGCCGTACCGGATTTCAAGGCGCCGGACAGCGCGGAAAGAAAAGCGCCGTCCGCGCTCACCTTCTTTTCGAGCGGAACATTCGGGCGCTTCTTTATGCCGCGGCCCGTCGTAATCAAAGACAAATGCAGAGGATGCGGGGAATGCGTCGCCTCCTGTCCCAAGCATACCATTGAGCTTTCGGCCGAAAAAAAGAACGGGACAAGGACCGCTCATATCAGGCACGCCTCCTGCATAAGATGTTATTGCTGCCAGGAGCTTTGTCCGTTCGGTGCCGTCAAAGTGAAAAAAAATGTCATCCTCAAAATCATAAGCTCAATTTAGGAATCGGAGAATTCGAGTACATATGGAAAAAATCACAATCCTTGCACCCGCCAAAATCAATCTCTTCCTTCGGGTCGGCGACCGCAGGAAAGACGGTTATCACGATATCGAAACCGTCATGCAGACCGTTACGATGTTCGACAGGCTCGAGGTCTGCAAAAATGAGTCCGAAGCAGACGCTGTCATCGACGTCAGATGCCGTGATTTTACTGCGCCGGACGGCGCCGGCAATATCGTATTCCGCGCAGCAGCGGCTTTTTTCCGTGCTGCAGGGATAGACAAATATGACGTTTCCTTCGCCATCGACAAAAAAATCCCCGCGGAAGCGGGTCTTGGCGGCGGATCCTCCGATGCCGCGGCTGCCATCATCGCGCTCGACCGGCTTTACGGCACGGCTATGGCAGTCGAGGATATGTGTACCATCGGCGCGGGCGTGGGTGCCGACGTTCCGTTCTGCATCAAGAAAGGCACCGCGAGCGCGAGGGGAATCGGCGAGATCGTCGAGAGCTGCGCGCCGATGCCGGACTGCGCCATCCTTGTGGCAATTCCGGACGGGAGCCGGATCCGTACAGCGGAAGCATATGAAAAGATCGACAGGCTCCCGCAGACGGTGCCCTGCACCTGCGCCGACATGCTTTCGGCCATGACAAGCTGTGATCTCGAAAGGATCTCCTCCGTCCTCTACAACCAATTTGAAGCAGTAACCGAAGCCTCTGCGGGCGTATCCTCCCTGATCGATGCGATCAAGAGGACCGGCGCGCTCGGCGTCCGCATGAGCGGCAGCGGCCCTGCTGTTTTTGGACTGTTCCGCGATATCGCCTCCGCGCGCACAGCGAAGGACTCGCTGGGCGATGGCATTTCCGCCTTCGTCTGCGCTCCCGCAAGGAGAGATTACCCCTATATCGAAAGCTGAACGATTTGAAATACGATAAGACAAATCACGCTTGCCGCAGCCGCTCCCAGCACAAAGCTGAGGAAGGAAAACGACAAGCGGTTCTTTTTTCTGCCCGTCTGATATTCCGTAATGATCCGGTTCGCTTCCTTGACAATATCGGTGCCCGCCGTTCCGGCGGGTATTTCCTTTTTCAGGATAAAATAGGCTTCGTCTATATAATCGCTCCCGATATTTTTCACGACAATCAGATTTTTCCGGCATCCCTTTATCATCATCGCATAAAATCCTCCGATTCCCCATTGGTTTCCATGAAATATTGTTTGCCGTACCGACGGCCAAATATTCCCGTGGGCGGAAAAAAAACAACGGAAAGGTGAATAAAATCCCTTCGCCTGCCGCACCATATGAACAAACCGGATCGAATGCCGCCTCTCCTGCGGAATATGAAATTCTGATCCGGACAAACGGTGCGGAGGTCTCTTTATGAGCGAAAAAGTCAAAGCGGTTATTATGGCAGGAGGCGAAGGAACGCGGCTCCTGCCGATGACAAAGCGGATGCCGAAGCCTCTTGTCCCGGTGCTGAACGTGCCGGTGATGAGCCATATGCTTCGTCTTCTCGCCGAAAACGGCATCCGGGAAGCGGCGGTGACATTGAAATACCGCGCTTACGATATCATGGATTATTACAAAACGCACAGCACCGAAGGCATCCGGCTGGCCTTCTTTGAAGAGGAAGAGCCGCTTGGGACGGCGGGAGGCGTAAAGGCCGCGGCCGACTTTCTCGATTCGGATTTCCTTGTCGTGAGCGGGGACGCCGTATGCGACATATCTCTTTCGGAGGCCATCCGGTTTCACCAAAGAAAAGAAGCGGCGGCGACCATTGTCACGGCAAGGCAGAAAGTGCCGCTGGAATTCGGCGGAGTCGTTGCGAAGCAGAACGGCGAAGTGATCCGCTTTGCCGAAAAACCCTCCTGGCGGCGCGTGCTTTCAGACAGAGTGAATACCGGCATCTATGTCTTCGACCGAAGGATCTTATCGGAGATCCCCGCCGGCTTCTGTGATTTTTCAAAAGACATCTTCCCGTCTCTTGTCGGTCGCGGACTTTACGCTTACGCATCCGACGGGTACTGGTGCGACATCGGCAGTCTGGACGCCTATTACGCCTGCAACATGGACGCGCTGAACGGAAGCATCCGCGGATTTTCCGTTCCGGCGCAGGCGCAAAGCTATCTTTCATGGGATGCCGACATCGACCCGCACGCCTATGTCAAGGGTCCCTGCATCGCAGGTACGGTGCGCATCGCATCCGGAGCGGTCATAGAGGGCTCAATCCTCATGGACGGTGCCTCCGTCGGAAAGGGAGCCGTCGTGCGCTCATCCATCCTCTGCCGTGAGGCGGTCGTCGGCGACTACGCGGTCGTAAAGCAGGGCTCCGTCGTCGGAGAGGGCGCTGTCATCGGGAGCGGAAGCATGATCGAGCGCGGTACGCGCATCGAAGCGGGAAAAATTATTTTATCGGAGGATTTGATTTTGGATAACAGGATTTTTTCGGGCACGGAAGGCGACATCTTCCGCGAATTCGGACTTGCGGGCAACGTCAAGACGGAGCTTCTGCCGCCGTTTCTTTCGGCGTTCGGCGCTGCAGCGGCAAGGGTATTGGGAAAAAAGGCCGTTTTTTTCGACGACGGCACCGCCTCGGCGGATTATGTGAAAAACCTCATCATGAGCGGCGCCATATCCGCCGGAGCAGTCTGTCTCGACGGCGGCGCAGGCTTCCACGCGCTTTCCGCGTTCTCGGTCTCGTACACCGGTTCGGATCTCGGGATCTATGTCAGACGGGAAGACGGAGATATCCATAAGATTTATCTGCTCGACGCTTATGGTTTTTCCGTCGGGATGCCAAGGATGCGGAATCTGTCTGCCTGCATGAGGAAGGAATATGATATTTCTCTGCCGGAGACGCCGGCAAAGTCTCTCGACAGCTACGGCGACTACCTGCGGCACCTCGTCGGGTGCGCCGCGCCGCTCACCGGCAAATTCGCAGTCAAGGACAGTCCCTGCGGACAGGCCTTCTACGCCGCCGCCTCCCTGCTCGGCGCGGTCTGCGAGACCGGCACCAAGAGCCTCGCGGCGGACGGCTATGTGTTCGTCGATATTTCCGACGACGGAGAGCTTGAATTCTCCTACCGCTCCGCCGACGGAGGATACGTTATGATCGACCGCGCTCATGCGACGGCAGCCATCATCAAATCCAAGATCGCAGGCGGGGAATCCATCATTTACCTTCCGGTAACGGCGCCGCATGCGCTCGTCGAGACCGTGCGCACGCTCGGCGGGATCGTCAAGCAGTACGACGCGCAGACGGAGATAGACTCAGAGGCCGTCGCCGGCGCGTCGGGGCAGACGTGGCAGAACGATCCCATCCTGCTCGCGCTCCTATACGCCGCAGAGCTCGGTGCCGACCGGCGGATCCTATACGCGGGCGAGGAATTTGCGCTCGCCGAAAAAACGCTGACCGTAGAAAGCGCCGCCTCCGTCATCGGCGAGCTTGCCGCACACGGGGCGGATACGGAAAACGGCATGCTGATGCTGAATTTCGACGATTCGTCGGTGCGCGTCACGGCCGAGGACGAGCATACGATAAAGCTTTCCGCCGAGGCGAGAACGCCGCGCGACGCGGAGGATGCGCTGCGGTATGCCGAAAAAGGCATCACGGAGAGCGTGCATCCGCTGTAAGCGGTCTCTGTTCCCTTGAAATTTTTCCCTTCGTGTGCTACAATCATAAAAAAACACGGAGGTCCTCCAATGTCCGTTGCCATCAAAATTGTTCCGTCCTATGAAAAATGCTTTCTCGATGAGAGCATCGAGAAAAAGCCGTCTCTTGTCCGCCCGTCCTGCCTAAAGGGAGAGGAGTTCCACTTTGTCATAGCCTATACGACCGAGGATTCTCCGGCATGGCTGCTCGGGGAAGTGACGACGCTCGCCGTGCGCTCCCCGCTCGCGGAATTTCTCAGGTTCGAGCGCGTCGAGCAGGTCCCTGTCCGTTTCCCTTGCTATCCCAAGCGCGCGGACGAGGATTATCTTCGCAGGGAGCCGGGACTTTATCCCGACCTGCTTGTCCCGCTTCGTCCCGGCGATCCCGTGGAGGTGCCGTACCATGCGCTGGGCTCCCTCTACGGGATCGCCGACATCCCCGAAACGCTCGCGGCGGGCGATTATGAGATCACGGCAGCGCTTGTCGCCGAAGACGGGACGGAATACGCGGCGTCCTTTACGCTGACGGTGCTGGACGCCGTTCTCCCGCGCGGGAATTTGATTTATACGCAGTGGATCCACGCCGACTGCATCGCGGATGCCTACGGCGTCGATATCTTCTCTGAGGAGCACTGGTCGTATCTCGAAGCTTATATCCGCTGCGCTGTCAAAAACGGCGTGAACGCCGTTCTGACGCCGGTATTTACCCCGCCGCTCGATACGGAAAAGGGCGGTGAGCGCCCGACAGTACAGCTCGTGGATGTCCTGCGGGATGCGGACGGCTGGCATTTTTCCTTTGAGAGGCTGCGCCGCTGGATCGCGCTTTGCCGCCGGTGCGGCGCCGAATATTTTGAAATTTCGCATCTGTTCACCCAGTGGGGCGCCGCCCACGCGCCTAAAATCGTCGGAACCGTAAACGGAGAGCAAAGACGGCTGTTCGGCTGGGAGACCGATTCCCTGTCCGACGAATACATCGGCTTTCTGCGCGCGTTTCTTTCCGCGCTTCTTGCGGAAATGAAGTCATCTGCCCTCGACAAAGCGTGCATCTTCCATATTTCGGACGAACCCGGCATGGCGCATCTCGAGCGGTACCGCGCGGTAAAAGCGCGCATTGCGGACCTCCTCGAGGGCTATCCGATCGTCGACGCCGTATCCGATTTTGATTTTTATCAAACGGGCGCTGTGAACATTCCGATCCCCTCCTCCGACCATATCGAGCCTTTTCTTGCGGCAGGGATCGAAGGGCTTTGGACCTACTACTGCTGCTCCCAGGGGCGCGAGGTCTCCAACCGCTTTATCGCCATGCCGTCCTCGCGGACCCGAATCATCGGCGCACAGCTTTGGAAATACCGGATCACCGGTTTTCTTCACTGGGGCTATAACTTCTGGTATACCCGGTTTTCCAGACGGGCAATCAACCCCTACGTGACGCTTGACGGCGGCTGCTTCACGCCGGCGGGAGACTGCTTTTCCGTCTATCCCGGTCCCTGCGGCGTCCCGTATCAGAGCCTGCATATGAAGGCGTTCACCGAAGCGCTCTCGGATCTTCGCGCCATGACGCTTGCGGAGTCGCTCTGCGGCAGGGATGCCGTTCTCCGCGCGGCGGAAGCGGCAGGAGAGGTGACGTTCTCCCGCTATCCGAGAGAGCGGGACGGCGCGTTTTCCCTGCGGGCGCGCGTCAATGCGCTGATCGAAAGCGCCGTGAAATAAGGCTTTTTCCCTGTCGGGAAGCCTTTGTTTACAGTTTATTTCCCTTTTCCTTTGAAAAAACTATTGCGAATTCCGTAAAATAGGTGTATAATGAAAGGAGGAGAAAGGATATCTCTTCCTTTCAGTTTCTTTCAGAAATAATTTGAATACAATATAGATCGCATTTTACCGGCTTACAGGGGCGATGGTATGCCGGTTGAATGCAAAAAACTTTATTTTCTTTTGTACAGAGGCACCGCGGATGGGCGCGCGGCATGTCTTTGTGCGATACATATTGAATCAGATTATTGACCCGAACAGAATGTTTTTCTGTTCAGGATTTTTGCTGTGATTTTTTATTTTTAAAGGAAAGGGGCCCTGCAAAAGGCAGGGCGGTATCATTTATGCCAAAAACTGCAAAATCAACCACAAAGCCTGTCAATACAAAACCGTCAAAAACGACAAGAGGAGCAAGGAGCAAGCTCAAAAAGCTCCGCGTCATCCCGCTCGGCGGCCTCGATGAAATCGGCAAGAACCTCACGGTGCTCGAATACAGCGACAGCATCCTCATCATCGACTGCGGACTCGGCTTCCCCAACGACGATATGCTGGGGATCGACCTTGTCGTGCCGGATCTTACCTATCTTGTCAGCAACGCGGACAAGATTCGCGGCATCGTGCTCACGCACGGCCACGAGGACCACATCGGCGGTATCCCGTATCTTCTGCAGAAGCTGAACGTCCCGATCTATGGGACAAGGCTGACCCTCGGCATTCTGGAAAACAAATTCGAGGAGCACGTATTCGATTTCAAGCCGGAGCTCCACTGTGTCAAAGCGGGGGACAAGGTCGTCCTCGGACAGTTCGAGGTGGAGTTCATCCGTGTCAACCATTCGATTGCAGACGCCTGCGCGCTTGCCATTCGGACACCGGTCGGCATCGTTGTCCACTCCGGTGACTTCAAGATCGATCCGACGCCGATCGACGGCGAGATGACCGACCTTGCAAGGTTCGGTGAAATCGGGAAAGAGGGCGTCCTGCTTTTCATGTGCGAATCGACCAATGTCGAACGGCAGGGCTTTACCCCCTCGGAGCGCAAGGTCGGCGAATCGCTCGCCCGCTTTTTCGAGGCCTATCGGAAAAAACGAATCGTCATTGCGACGTTCTCCTCGAACGTTCACCGCGTACAGCAGATCATCAACGCCGCCGCAAAATACGGCAGAAAGGTCGCCGTCACCGGCCGCAGCATGATAAACATCGTCTCCGCCGCCGTGGAGCTCGGCTACATGAGCTTTCCGGAAGGAGTGCTCGTCGACATCAGCGAGATCAAAAAATATCCGCCGGAGAAAATGACCATCGTCTCCACCGGCAGCCAGGGAGAGCCGATGTCCGCGCTCTACCGCATGGCGTTCGGCATGCACGACAAGGTGGAGCTCGGTTCGGGAGACGTCGTCATCATCAGCGCGTCGGCGATCCCCGGCAACGAAAAGCTGGTCGGCAATATCATCAACGAGCTTTATAAAAAGGGCGTCACCGTACTCAACGACAGCGTCGCGGAGGTCCATGTTTCCGGACACGCCTGCCAGGAGGAATTAAAGATTCTGCACGCGCTGCTGCACCCGAAATACTTTATGCCGGTCCACGGTGAGGCGCGTCATCTCTATCATCACAAGGAGCTTGCCGAATATATGGGGATGCCGGCCAATCATATTTTCATATCGGAGATCGGCAAGATCCTGGAGATCGGGACGGACAGCGCAAAGTTCAACGGCACCGTGCCTGCCGGCATCGTGCTCGTGGACGGCACCGGCGTCGGAGACGTCGGAAACGTAGTGCTGCGCGACCGGCGCCATCTCTCGGAGGACGGCATCATCATCGTCGTTTCCACCATCGATACGCAGGCCTGCGACATCCTGTCCGGACCGGAGATCGTTTCGCGCGGCTTCGTCTATGCCAAGGAATCGGAAAAGCTGATCGACCAGATCCGGCTCATTGCGCGCGACGCGCTCTACGGATGTCTGAACAAGGGCGTCGTCGACTGGACGCAGCTCAAATACAAGGTCAAGGATGACCTGTCGAAATTCATCTATTCGCAGACCAAGCGCAAGCCGATGATCCTGCCCATCATCATGGACATCTAAGCGCCGGAGCGATTCTTCACTTTGCCGCCGTCCGCCTTTTTCGGGCGGCGGCAAAGCAAGCATAAGCGCACCGGCAGCCGCAGAATGGCTCCGGCGAGGGCAAAAAAGGACGGAGAGTGAAACTATGAACCAGAATCCACACAACAGAAGAAGCGAGGTCGCATATTATCCCGAAGCCCCGATCATCGGGAGATTTGTTTCGCCGTGGGATACGAGCGGCTGGTATTCCGTATACGCCGGATTGGACGTCGGCGCAAAGCTCCATTCCAACGAGGAGGTCACGGCCGCCTTCGTGCCGGAGCGCTGGCGCGGCGCGGACTACATCATGACGTTCAATTCCCGCGCGCAGGGATTCGACGACAAGGGGGAGGTAGATTTCTTCTGCGAGCGGGACGCCGTCGTCGCGGTGGCGCTCGACGCGCATCTTTCGGGATCGCTTCCGGATATCACGGCGGAATTTGCCGCGGCAAAAGAACAGCTTCAGGGCTCGGACGGCAGAAGCTATCTTCTTTTTGAAAAATCTTTTCCGGCGGGCGCTCATGTACATATCCCCGGTATTTCGGGGGACGGCAACCATTTCATCGTACTGGCACGTCCCGCCTCTGCCGAAGGCAAAACCCCTCTGCCGCAAACGCCGGTGCTGGGCGTGCCGGCAGAGCCCTACCGCAAGCGCACTTATCAGAGCTATATCGCGGAGGTCTTCAACGATAACGAAGCGCTGTCGCGCTATGAGTGCCGCGGCTGTACGCTTTGCGCAAGAAGCGGAGAGCCGCGCGACCGCTTCGTCCGTCTGCAGGGGACAGCCTCGCTCAAAAAGGGATTGCCGCCCGTCTCGTCCCGCGTTGTGATGACGGCGAAGATCGGCTGCACGTCCGGCGTCCTCAGCGCCGCCCTTCTGGGAGAGCTCGGCGCCGTCTGCGGTGTCTGCCTCGACGGCGACGAGATCCGCACGCTGGACGATGAGCCCATCGCGTCCTATGCGCCGGGAGAAGAGCTTTCTCTGCGGCTCGTGCTGGATACGGAGCTCGGAGAATACGACATCTGGATAAACAGCCGTCTCATCTGCCGGTCGGAGGTCCTCTCGGACCATGCGCCGCTTGCCGTATCCGTCTCCTGCGACGGGGAGGGCACGCTTGACAACCTCTATGTGTTTGACGACACGGAGGTCTATCTCGCATGTGAAGAATGGAGCTCCGGCTGTTCTGCCGTCACCCCGTCAAAAAATGCGATATGCGAGCGCCTTCCGGAGCCGTTCCAGGACGATGCAAGTCTTTCCCTGTCCTCCGCGGACGGGGGTGATACCTATGCGGAGTACCTCTTCCCCGCCGCAAGCGGCATCCTCTCGGTAGAAACCAAGATACGTGCGCGCGGCACGGGACTTGTGCTCGCGCCGGAAATCACGGACGGGAGCGGAGTCCCCGTCTGTCGGGTCGCATTCTATCGAAACTGCCTTTTCGCGACGGACGGCGACGAGTGGGTCGAGCTTTACGAAGGGCTGACCGACTGGCAATATTACCCCGCCGGCAACTGGTATCAGATCAAGGTGACGCTGGATACCGAACGTTCCGTCTATACGCTGATGGTGGACGGCGCCGTGCGAGCGCGGGATTTTCGTTTCCTCCATCCCGCGGACAGCATCTCCCGCCTGGTATTCGCAGTACAGGGCGGAGAACGTCTGCTCATAAATCGGATCCGCATCTATGACGCCGCCGACTTCTCGCGCGGCGTGCTGCCGGCGGCGCCGGTATTCGACGTCAAAGAAGCGCCGTACTTCGCCGCAGGCAACGGGACGGCGCTCGACACCGCGGCCATCCAGCGCGCGGTGGACGACGCCGCCTTTACCGGAGGCACGGTATACCTGCACGACGGTGTATTCTTCTCCGGCGAGATCCTTCTTCGCTCGGATATGACCTTTTTTGTGGATACGACCGCAACGCTGCTCGGAACACAGGACCACGGCGAATATCCCCTGAAGGAGCCGCGCACAAGCCTTTGCGCGCACCGTCAGCTCGGACGCGGCCTTCTCTACGGCGAGGGACTTTCCAATATCCGCATCACAGGCGGCGGCATGCTGGACGGAAACGGCCGCTACCGCTTCAAAATGAACGATCCCGCCGCAGACAGACGGACGGCGGACGCGCGCCCTGACCTGATCTATATCGCCTATTCAGAAGGTATCACCATCGAGCATCTGAATTTCAAGAGCAGCGCCTTCTGGACGGTCGTACCGCTCTCCAGCTCGAATCTGCTCCTGCGCGGACTCAACCTCGACTGCATGAACACGCCGAACCGCGACGGCATCGACCCCGTGGACTGCCACGACATGACCATTTACGGGTGTTCTATCATGGCGGGCGACGACGGCCTTTGCTTCAAAAGCTCGGATCCCGTAGGCTGCTACAATATTTACGTCGAGGATATGATGATCCAAAGTCTTGCCTCCGGCATCAAATTCGGCACAGACACCTATTTCTGCCTGAAGGATACCGAGATCTGCGGCTGTACCGTGAAAAACGTCAACCGCTGCGGTATTTCGCTTGAAACCGTAGACGGAGCGGCTGTGGAAAACGTCCTGTTCCGCCGCATCGATATGACAGACGTCGGCGCGCCGGCATACCTTGTCGTCGGGAACCGGAACCGGCTTCCCCGCGGAGAGGGCTTTGCCGAACGGTCGGGCTACATGAAGAACGTGACCTTCCGCGAGCTGCGATTCGAGCATCCGTATCCGTTCAGCTATACGAAGGATATCCGCGAGGTCATGGCAGTAGGGCAAAGCGAGCGCCAGCGCATGGAGAACGTCACCTTCGAGAAGTGCCGCTTCATCCTGCCCGGCGGATTTGACAAGGTCCCGGGCTGCCCCTCTGTCATCGATAAAAAATATCCGGAATACGACAGGCACGGACTTTCCGCAGGCTCTATGTTCACCGTCCGCTACGCAAAGAATTTTCGGGTCACGGATTGTGATATCACGCTCGAAAAGCCGGATGCAAGGCCGGATATCGCCTATTTTGACTACGAAGAATAACCGTCCCCATCCTGCTTAGAAAAAGAGCAGGATGGGGCCTTTTTCCAGTAGGAGAAGCTTCTTTTGACAATGACTCCCTTGAGACGGAACCGCATTCCGAAGGACCCCCAAAGCCGTCCCTTTATCGATTCTCAGCCAGCAAAATACCGCCGCGCGGAGAAAAACGGGGATTGGATTTTCTCGGAATACTGCCGAGCCGAAATCGGAATTATAAGGCAAAAAGCAAAACGGAGGAGGCGTCTGCCTCCTCCGTTTTGCCTTATTGCGTGTCCGTCTGCGTGACCGCTGCTGCAAAAACCTCTCCGAACGCCTGCGCTGTGCGGACCGCTTCCTCGACGCTGTTGCCGCAGGTTCCGATCTCCGCCGTAAATACCGTGACCGGCAGATGCTGATTCAAGCGGGAACGCGAGATCTCCGTCGGCATCAAAAGGGACGGATAGCTTGCCGTGAGCTTTTCCGCGAGCGCAAGGGCAGCCGACGCGCCTTTCTCCCAATTTTCATACGGCGCACCATCCGCGTCCGTTCCGATGACAAGGCGCATCTGCGCCATTGTCCCCGCCTCTCCCGCCGTCACCGGACGAAGCATGTTCCCGTCATCATCGAGCAGAATATCGCGGTGGATATCGACGATATACCGGACGTCCGGATATTCCGCCAGCGCCGCAGTCAGCGCCTCATAAGCCGCCTCATAGGAATGCAGGCTCGAGGTCGTGGAAAGCGCCACATATTCTGCCCGGATCCCACGCTTGGCAAGGGCCTCGATAAACGCCTTCGCCACGGCGGCAACGGAGTTTTCCTCCGATCCGGCATTGACATAAGAGCCGTCCTTATATTCAAAGGCGCCGTCCTCCGAATAAGCTTCATACGGATGCGTATTGACCACAAGGACCGTGACCGTGTCCTGCTCAAGCACCTCCAGCGCCTGCGGGGACAAGGATTCGACGTCATAACTCGTCTGATTGTGATAACGGTTTCCCGATGCCCATGCGCTCAGATCACATGGGAGAATCGCAAGAGCGTCCTCGGAGAGCTTTTCATAATCGAACGCATACAGATTGGTGGTCGTCTCCCCCGTCGTCGTTTCCGTGCTGCTCCCCGTCGTCGTCTGTTCTGCATCTCCGCCTGCCAAAAAAGAGAAAAGTCCAAATTTTCCGGCGCATAAAACGATTCCAGCGAGCAGGACGACGGCAAGCAGGATGAGAAAAAATTTAGACAGCGTGGTTTTATTTTCCTTGTGCTTTCTTTTTTGCAGATACGGGACCGCTTCGTCCTTGACCGGGACCGGCAAATTTCGATTCATAATAACCTCCGTCACAAGTAAGCCCGCCGCTTACCACACAAGCCGGCAGCTTTTATTATCAACAGAAAAATAAACAGCGGCGGATACCGCCGCCGCTATATCTATATGGTCCTCTCGGAAGGTTTATGCCATCATTGCCATTTCTTCATAGGAAAAGTCGCCGTGAAACGCCCGATTGATGGCATAGCCGATGATTTTTCCTACGTTCTCTGCGATGACATCGATCTCCTTCGGCGACACAAATAAACCCGAAAGCTTCTGTAGAAGCGCGGGATTCGTCTCTTTTCCCTCCAGCGCATCGTAGACGAGCGTCGCCGTATCCACAACGGTCGGCACTCCGATGGCGATCACGGGGACGCCGATATAGGCGCGGTCAAAGGAGGCGCGCCGGTTGCCGACGCCGGAGCCGGGAGAAAGTCCGGTATCCGAGAGCTGAATGGTCCGTGCAAGCCGTGCCGCCTCCCTGGCGGCAAGAGAATCCACGGCGATCACCACGTCCGGACGCAGATCCTCCACCGCACTTTTCACAAGGTCGGCGGCTTCCATTCCCGTTTTCGCCATCACGCCGGGCGACAAGGCGGCAAGATCAAAAAATCCGCTCTTCCGAAAAAATGACGAATCGTTTTTCTTCATATGATGGGTGACAAGCACCTTTTCGGCGGCAAGAACGCCGACCGCATCTGCCGCCAGCGCGCGGTTTCCCAGTCCGCAGACAAGCGCGCTCGAAACATCGCCGCAAAGGCTCCGTATCTGCTCCGCAAGGATATCGCAAAGCGCGATCAGCTCAGCATATCCAAGTCCCGATGCAGTCGGATAAGAAATCGTAACGTACTTTCCGCATTTTTTTCCCAGCTTTTTTTCGCCGTTTTCATTGACAATCTCAATGGTACTGATTTTCACGTCGCCCTTTTCCGTCTCCCGGTAAAGAACGCCGTCCAGCTCCCCCGAATCTGCCTTCGCCTCGGCGCTCATCGCTCTGTCGCGCAGCTCCTCCGCAAGATCCGTCCTGATTTCAAACATGATAAACCACCTTTCAGGGGGCGATGTTTTTTCATAAGAAAACCGCCTCTCAGAAATTTATTCTTCACGAAAGGCGGTGTATCTATTCAGTTTGGCTCCGATTCCGAGCCGGATTCCTCGTCCGGCTCGTCCGGCTCTTCTCTTCCGGAATAGTAGGGGTCTATCATATATTTCTTTATCTTGGGATAGGCGGCATACATACCCATGAATGCGCATGAGGAGAACAGGATCATAAAGATGCTGATCACGCCAAGCGGGACGAAAACAGATCCCAGTGCTCCGGTAAGGAGGATCAGCATGAGAATCCCCAGCAGCATGATGAAATTGCGTCCGAACCCAAGGATAGAGAAAATAGCGGCATTTTTGATGATTTTCGGAAGGCTGATGTCAAACGTCACCATGATCGTATAAATATAGAACCGCATAAAGGAATACAGCATAATGACGATCAGCATGCAGTAGAAAAGGACGTAATATCGGGAATAGTTATAATAATAGCTATAAAGGGAAAACGAACAAAGTCCGACCATCAAAAGATCCAGAATACCGAACGGGAGAGACTGCTTCCAGCCCGATTTGATGGTCGCCTTGAAATCCTGCCACAGGAAGACAGGCTCGCCCTTTACGAGATTTTTTATGATATATGTGCAGCCTGCGTTGACGGGTCCGAAGGTAAAGAGGACCAGCGCCCCCAGCCCCCAGAGGATATAGGTCGCCGTCGTCGGCGCCGAGATCGTCGCCATAGCCCCGTGGATGCCAAGCAGCGCCGACATCGACGGGGAAAACTCACCGGAGGCAACGCGGATGCCATTGATCACCGGAAACACCTCGCTTGCCGGCGCGACCCCCGCTTTTCCGAAAAAGCCGGCGACCGCGAGCAGCAGGAAGAAAATCGGAAAATTTCCGACGATATAAAGCGCATTCACCCAAACGAGCCTTGTAAATTTGCGGGCGTACAGCTTAAAAAAGTTGATGAAATTATAATCGGTGATGACGTCTTCCTTCTTGACGCCCTTTCCGTCTCTCCAATAACCTCCAAAAAGGCTGAATTTTTTCTTTTTCGGCGGTTTTACCGGCTCACCGTGTTCGTCAAATTCTTTCAATTTCCGACGTTTCCCTTCTATAAAAATTTTATTTTGTCATGATTATTTTTCGTCGTCCGACATCCAGGAATCCGCAAGATAATTCATGTCTCCCGACAGGAGACTGAGGATGCCGCGGTAAACAAGCTCTGCCCTGTCGTCAAAATTATACTTCATCAGCTCCGCCTGACGCTGCGTTTCCACAACAACGGACGTCTGCATCAGCGTGCCTTCGCTGTCCCGGCACTCGCATTCCAGCTGGAACTTTCCGTTTTCGAGCGCAACGACCCTGCTCCTTATCACCGTACCGCGGCTTTGGAACGAAAGCAGCCGCAGGGCAGAACGAAGCGCCCGTTCGCGAATCGGACGCAGAAGGTCGCTTTGCAGCGTCTCCGCCGCCGCCCTTCCCTTCGGCGTGATGGCATAGTACTCCCTGCCGTCCTTCTCCGATTTCTGAATGGCCTCCGTCTCGCAAAGCTCGTAAAAGCAGTCCATAAAATCGAACTGCCGTACAAACTCATCCTGAACCACAATGTCATGCAGCGTCGCAAAGTCTACCGGACGCTCGATGTGCATCAAAAGATACAGAATGAAAATCTTGATGTCCGTTTTATCTGTCAGCGCAAACGGCATCTTACGCATCATCCCTTTCCGAAAAGCGGGTTATCCCCTTTTAGTTTATCACAAAGAAAGGGATCTGTATAGGGCTTTGTGAAAATCGTTACAAATTTTTCATGAATGTCTTGTTTCCCCCCGCATTTTATGTTAGAATTTTGATGCAACCAACCGCAAGGGAAAGGAATTTTGAACATGAAAAAAAATCTTCATTTAATCTGCAATGCGCACATCGACGTCGTCTGGCTCTGGGAAATCGAAGAAGGCGTCGCGGAAACGCTTTCCACCTTCCGCGTCGCCGCCGATTTCTGCGAGGAATACGACGGCTTCGTCTTCTGCCACAACGAAGCCTTGCTTTACGAATGGGTGGAGGAGAACGACCCCGCGCTGTTCCGCCGCATCCAGCACCTTGTCAAAGAGGGAAAATGGCATATCATGGGCGGATGGTATCTCCAGCCGGACTGCAATCTGGTCAGCGGAGAGAGCTTTGTCCGCCAGATCCTCGCCGGCCGGTACTATTTCCTTGAAAAATTCGGCGCCGAGCCGAAAACCGCCATCAATTTCGATGCGTTCGGACATTCAAGAGGCATCGTCGATATCCTTGCGCACGCGGGCTTCGACTCCTATATCTTCTGCCGTCCGGAGCCGGATATGCTGGAGCTGCCCGCCGCAGACTTTCTCTGGGTCGGCTTTGACGGCAGCCGGATCGCCTGCCACAGAGCCTACAATTCCTACGAATCCCACAGGGGGGAGGCGGATGAAAAGATCAAGGGCTGGATCGAAAAGAACCGCGGGAAATCCGTCGGACTCGTCCTCTGGGGCATCGGGGACCACGGCGGCGGACCGTCCCGCGTCGATTACGAAAAAATCAAACAGCTTGGCAAAGAGGAGCCGGAATTCCGCCTCATCCACTCTACGCCGGAGGCCTATTTTGACGAGCTGCGGAGCAAAGAGAAGCTGCCGGAATACAGCGGCCTTATGAATCCGCGCTATACCGGCTGCTACACCACGCAAATGCGGATCAAAATGATCCACAGAAAGCTGGAAAACGAGCTTTTCCTAACCGAGAAGATGGCGGCGCATGCACTGATGGCGGGCGTGATGGACTATCCCGCGCACGCCATCGAGACGGCGACCAAGGACCTTCTACTCACCGAATTCCACGACATCCTGCCCGGCTCCGCGATCCAGCCGGTAGAGCAGTATGCGACCGCGCTCGCCGGACACGGACTTACCGAGCTGCGCAACATCAAGATCCGCGCCTTTCTCGCGCTCTGCTCCGACAAAGCAAAGGCGGAGGACGGCACCATCCCCGTATTCGTCTACAACCCGCATCCGTATGAAGTGGACGAGATCGTCGAGGTGGAATATCAGCTCCCCGACCAGAACAAAAATCCCGCGCTGTTCGCAAAGCCCATTGTATACAAGGACGGGGAGCTCCTCCCCTCCCAGTGTGAGCACGAGCTTTCCAACTTCAATGTGGACTGGCGCAAGCGCTCCGTCTTCGCAGCGAAGCTCGCGCCCGGACAGATGACGCGCTTCGATATCCGGATCGAGCTTATCCCGACGCCGGCGCCGATTTCTCAGCCGGAGGGAGACGTCATCGATTTCAGGACCGCGTCACTTGAGGTCGTCATCAACAAGGCGACGGGACTTGTCGACAAATTCGTCGTAAACGGGATCTCCGCAGCCGGCAAAAACGCATTCCGCCCGATCGCGGTATGCGACGACGAAAATTCCTGGGCGCATAAGGAAAAAGCCTTCCGCGAGATCAAGGGCGAGTTCCGCCTCATGAGCCCGGAGGAGGGGACGAAATTCTCCGGCGTCACCTGCGGCGCCGTGCTCCCGTCGGTCCGCGTCATCGAGGATGGTCCGGTGCGCACCGTAGTCGAGGCGGTGTTCTCCTATGCCGATTCCTTCCTCTGCCGCCGCTACTATCTGCCAAAGGCCGGAACCGATCTTAAGATCTGCGACAAGGTCTATTGGAACGAGAAAATGACGATGCTCAAGCTCTCCGTCCCGACGCCGTTTGACAAGACCTTTATCGGACAGACAGCCTACGGCAGCGAAACGCTGCTCACAAACGGAGACGAAATGGTCAGCCAGAAGTGGAATCTTATCTCCGACGGGACCCATGCACTCACCGTCATCAACAATGGGACCTACGGCTCCGACTGCAAGGACGGCGAGCTGCGCATCACGATGCTGCGCTCGCCCGGCTATTCCGCGGGAAAGAGCGATTTTTCCGTGCGCAAGCCGTATATCATGGAACAGGACCGTTTCTCTCCGTTCATCGATCAGGGCGAGCACGACTATGAATTCCACTTCACCGCGGGCCCCCTTGCCGAACGGCTCGCACACATCGAAAGAGAATCTGCCGTCCTCGCAGAAAAACCGATGGCGCTTTCCTTCTTCCCCATCGGCTGTCCCAAGGAAAAGGAAGATTCGATCCGTCCGTTCGCAAAGCTCTCCGACGACGTCATCACCCTTTCCGTATTCAAGAAAGCCGAGCGCGGGGAGGATTCCGTAATCCGTCTCTTCAATCCGACGGCGGAAACGAGAAAAACGACGCTGACACTTCCCTCGATTTCCTTTGAAAAGGACTTCGAACTTTCCGGCTTTGAGATCAAAACGGTCCGCATCGATCTGAAAACAGGAAAGGTCACGGAGGTCGACCTTACGGAACGGTGATAAAATAGAATGACGGAAAAAGAAAAAATGCTTGCAGGAAAGCTCTATGACGCATCCGACGCCGAGCTTTCCGCGCTGCGGCGCGCCGCACACGCGCTCTGCTTGCGATATAATCAGCTTTCCGAGGAAAATACGCAGGAGCGAAGGGAGATTTTGGAGCGCCTCGCGCCGAATCACGGGAACGGCTTTTATATTCAGGGGCCGCTCGCCATGGACTACGGCTGCTTCACTACGTTTGGCGACGGCTTCTACGCCAATTTCAATTTGACGATTCTTGACTGCGCTCCCGTAGAAATCGGAAAAAATGTCATGCTCGGACCGAACGTGTCCCTTCTTACGCCGATGCACCCGCTTTGCTGGAGCGAGCGAAATCCGACAAGGGGCAAGGACGGCGCTTTCCATAGTCTTGAATACGCCAAGCCGATCAAAATCGGGGACAACTGCTGGATCGCCGGAAACGTGACGATCTGCGGCGGGACCGTGATTGGAAGCGGCTGCGTGATCGGCGCGGGAAGCGTGGTGACAAGAAGCATTCCGGACGGATATCTTGCGGCAGGCAATCCCTGCCGCCCGATTCGCCCGATCACGGAAGACGACCTCATGGGGATCGACGGCAGGAATCGTTGAAAGAAGCCATCAACAGCAAAAAGGGGGAGAGCCTGCACACAGGAGGTCTCTCCTTCTTCCCATTTTCAGATCCGCCGA
The DNA here is from genome assembly GCA_944381075.1 of uncultured Clostridia bacterium. GTDB lineage: Bacteria > Bacillota > Clostridia > Oscillospirales > CAG-272 > QALR01. The sequence goes on along the minus strand of CALWJT010000015.1, from coordinate 5,490 downwards.
ACCCCCGCCCGCTCTAAAATCGCATGAAAACAACCGACGTCCTGCGCGGCAAGATACGGTTTCCTTTTTAATTCACGCGGTATGGCAAACGAGCGGGACTTTTCCAAGAAGAACAGAAAAACGCCGGCGCCTTAGGGGCACCGGCGTTTTTCAAAATGAAAAGGAGGGATTTAAGCATTGGGATTGAATTCCACAAATGTGAGGGTAATTTCAAGCTCCTCACAGGAATTCAAATATTCAGACAGATTATTGCTCGTCAGTTCGATCGTAGGACGCCGAATGGTGAGCGTAACGGTGTCTCCCACTTCATATTTTGTGAGCATTTGAGACAAAGTAGCGAAAGACGTGATCTCCGTGCCGTTGATCTTTTGGAGGATATCTCCTACCTGAAGGCCGGATTTCGCCGCACTGCCGTTCTCATTGATTTCTACCACCTGAATATAGGAATACGTTTCAAGATAAGGCCATGTCTGATACTGCTTGGTCTGGACCGTCACGCCAAGACGCGCTTCGCCTGTGATATAGCCGTAGTTTTTCAAATCATTGATGCACTTGACGACCGTGGAGGACGGAATGGCAAATCCCATTCCCTCGACGGAGACCCCGCCGATTTTCGCATTGACAAGTCCGATGAGCTCCCCCTTGGCATTGAACAGTCCGCCGCCGGAATTGCCGCTGTTGATGGCGGCGCTGGTCTGCATCAGCGTCATCGTCGTGTTCTCGACCGTTACATCACGAGCCAGTGCACTGACGATCCCATCCGTCACGGAAAGCCCATAGCCGAGCGGATTTCCGATGGCAATCACCTCATCGCCGAGCACAACCGCATCGGAATCACCGAACGTGACAGGCGTACAATCGTTCTTGTCGATTTTGATGATGGAAACATCCATATATTCATCGCCGTAAATATATCTGCCCTCGTAAACCTCGCCGTTATACAGCGTGACGGATATGGTCTTCGTATCGGCGCCTACGACGTGATAATTGGTAACGATATAGCCGTCCGTCGTATAAATGACACCGGAGCCGGCGCCTGCCGTGGTATATTCCTGCCCATAGGCGGTGGAAATCTCTGTTACGTTAATGATGACAACGGATTGGATACATTTGTTCGCGACCGAAGCCAGCGAGGAATATTCCAAATCTCCCCTGCCCTCTGTCTGCGCACCAGGAGCCGTTTCTGTATCGCCGTTTGATGTATTTTCTCCCGGGACAGCAGCACCGCCCGACCCATCCGTACCGGAAGGAGCTCCGCCGTCCGTCGTCGAAACAGGTGCGCTGCCCCAGCCGCCTGTGAGAGCGCTGATCCCCGCCCCCGCCAATACTGATACCACAAGGCAGAGCACAACAAGCATGGCGACCGCTCCCTTGGTCATATGGACCTCCGATTTTTTCTTTTTCGGCGGTTTATATTCCGTATGGATTTCGCGGAATTCCGCGTATCCGGAATTTGTCCGATTGCCTTCCTCCGCATGGCGGCCGGCGTCTTCCCCTTCCCGATTCCCGTCGGTATCCGGTTCTTCGGGACGGTTCTCCTCCTTCGGATCCGGACGCGGAGTCTCGTCGCCGCCATCGTCATATCGTTTGTCTTCAAAATCTGACATAAGCTTTTTCTCCTTTACCGTTTTTTTGTTTACATTTCCTATTTTAAACGCTATTTGTTACGTCCGCATGAATTCCGATTAACACTGCTGTAAATATATTTCGCATTTTTCTTGAATTTCTCGCCGATTTGCGATAAAATGGAGATGGCACAGATTTAGCGTTGCCCTCATATAAATTGAATATACCTGAAAGCTGCTCATAAATCCAAAAAATTGTCGTTTGATGGAGAAAACACCGCCCAAAAGCGGCTCACTTTTTTGATTCAGAAAGGACCTTTTGCTTTGAATGCCTCGAAACTTGCCATTTTTTCTAAAATGCCGACGCTTGTCACCGACAGACTGATCCTGCGCAAGATGCTGATCTCCGACTATATGGATATGTATGATTATGCCTCCCGCCCGCTGACAACAAGATATCTCCTTTGGCTGCCGCATGAATCTCCGAAATTCTCAAAAAAATACCTGAATTACATCCAAGGACAATACAGAGAGGAGCGCTTCTACGATTTTGCGCTCGTGGAAAAGCAAAGCGGAAAAATGATCGGCACCTGCGGCTTTACCCGCTTTGATCTGGAAAACAATTCTGCGGAGATCGGATATGTCATCAATCCGGATTTCTGGGGAAAAGGACTCGCACCAGAAGCGCTGCGCCGTGTCATGAGCTTTGGCTTCCATGAGCTCATGCTGCATCGGATCACGGCAAAAATCATGGACGGCAATCTTCAAAGCATGCGCGTCGCGGAGAAATGCGGTATGCGGCACGAGGCGACCCTCATCGAGGGAATGCTCATCAAGGGCGAGTACCGCACCATTCATGAATATGCCATTTTGGAAAGAGAATGGAAGGGCTGAGCGTTTCTTATCCAAAATCCAAAAAGCACGTGCATACGCACGTGCTTTTTCTCTATTTCTGTTTTTCTTCTTTTTTCTCATCCCGATATTCGCTTTTCCACGAAAACGCATACTCCAAAATCAAAATCACAACGCCGATACCGAACAGGACTGCGGCGGGAATCAGAAAAACGCCCATTTTCATCTCCCAAACAAAGTTCAAAAAGTTCCCTTTGTTCAAAAGCCAGGAATTATTCAGCGTAATGATGGCCGACGGAAGCGTGGCAGCCCCTGCCAGCAGGACGGAAATCAGTAAAAAAACAGTGCCGATCACAGTGCGTTTCATTCTTCGCCCTCCATACTTTCCGATCAAGCTTAGGAAGCCTTCGCTTCCTTGAAGGTATAAATTCCATCCGGCGCGTTTGTTTCCATAGATGCACTATAAATAAAAATCGGACTATATGTATTGACCATTTTTGTTTCAATCAACGGCTTCGGTCCGGTCGTAGTCAAATACTTTCTGACAGCGCCATAAGATTGATTCATCCGCGGCGCGAATTCCAGCCACATCTTCTTGCCCGGCGCAATCGTGATATTATAAGAAGAGCTTGCCGAGACGCTGTTTGTCCAAGATGCACCCAGCTCTGCTTTTACTGCCTTCAGCCATTCGCCCGTGATGCCCGCGTTAATCGTGAATTCCTGTGTACAAGATCAGAGGAAAGCGTTACCGTTTGATTCAGAGAGCTTAAATTTACATATTCGTTACTGATCCGCCTTGTCAGAGACCAGCACACGCGACAAGGTAAATATTCCGTTTCCTCATAAACATACCGGAAGCCATATGCGTTATTCGGCTGGATCTCTTCCTGCAATACCGCATTCCGAAGAAAACTCTGATGCAGATTTCGCGCCGTCGACTGTTCTATTTCCACATCCAGCAGTCTCTGTTCCAGTAAAAATTGTTTCGCTTCCTCCCCCGTGTAAACAGAGGGCTCGCCGTTCTCTACCGAAATGACGGTCACGACTTCATCGCAAGAAGAAGCATCGTCCGATACCGCCGATAAAAAAGGAGACCATGCCGTCACTCGCATCATAGACAAAGCCATGGCCAAGAATCTGCGTCCGATTCGTTTTAAAAAACGCCTTTCTTTAGCCGCCTTTACCGATTCCCATTTGTAAAACATAAAAGCGACTTTTTACCGAATTTCTCTATATTAGATATTATCATGTCTTTTATATTTTGTCAATACAAATTTTTATCCTATCCAATATTTTATAACAAAGATTGCTCTCTATGGAGGGCGCTCAAATCCGCTTCCATTTCAAATGCAAAGCGTTTAAAATCCCGTATTTTATCGTCATCCTCCCATCGAGAAGCCGCCGTACCGGACATTTCCCAAACCAGTCACCGGCAGGACCCGTGCCCGCATATCCCAAGCGGCATCTGTCCCTTCTCCCAGAAATGCAGCGTTGACAGTAACCTCGCACCTCTCTCCGACGCATCGTATCAAGGAGAGGACGGCTCCACATTTGTCAGTTTCTCCGGTTTCTCGCAATCAGAATCAGACGAAGCAGCGAAAGCAGAGAGGTCGCAAGCGCTGCGACATACGTCATAGCCGCGGCGGAAAGGACCCGGCGCGCGCCTGACAGCTCATCCTCCTCCAAAAGGCGGTATGTGCGGATGCCCTCTAAGGCACGGCGGGAAGCATTGAATTCCACCGGCAAGGTGACAAGCTGGAACAGGGTCGCCAGCGAGAAGCAGGCGATTCCCGCAAACATCAGCCAATCTCCGAGCACAGAGAGCTGTGCTGTCAGCAGTCCGATCAGAAACAGCGGCATGGCAAGTCCCGAGCCGATCTGACAAAGCGGAATGATCCGCATCCGGAGCGTCAGGGGAGCATACTCGGCCGCATGCTGGATCGCATGTCCCGCCTCATGGCAGGCGACGCCGACAGCAGCCGCACTGCACGAATCGTACACGGTCTCTGAGAGATTCAGCGTCCGGGTGCGCGGATCATAATGATCCGTCAAATTCCCCGCGATCCGTTGGATCGCCACATAGGACAGACCGTTTGCATCCAAAAGACGCCGAGCCGCCTGCTCCGCGCGCATCCCGGAACGCGTCGGCGTTCTGCTGTATTTGGCAAACGTGCTGTTCACCCGAATTTGCGCCCAAAGCGCAAACAGCATAGCGGGAAGCACAATAAGAAGCGTCCAATCCCCAAAAAACAGTCCAAACATCATAATGGATAAAACCTCCGGCATGTAAAATCAAAAGGCACAACAAATTTTCTGTGTCCCGTACATCTCGCACAGAGCACAGCGGGCGCGGCGCCATGGTGTCCGCCCAAAGCCAATCTATCTCCAGCATAGCAGAGAATTGTGAATAAATCAACACGTCCATGCTTATGATGCCCCGTCGGCCTCTTTTTTACAGCGGACTTTTCTTCCAAGCGAAGCTTTTCGGACCGATTTTTCCACAAAACGATACAGACCATACGAACAACGTTAGGAAAAGAGTCTCCTCAACCGAAAACGCATGCAAAGGCATTTCATCATCCAAATCCCGCATATACCGATTGTTCCATGGAAAACCGAGCCGCCCGCGCAAATGAATCATGAGACGCTTATGCTCATCCGACAGGGCGGAACGGACGCTTTCGCTTCGCGGATTTCTTTTCCGCCATATCGGAAAGCTTATCCGAAAAGAAGAGCCTCAAAAAATATAAGTCCTTCCTATCATAGAAGATGTCTGCCTTCCATATCTGCCATTTTTAAAATATACAGCTGCAAAAAACGCCATAAGCAGGCAACCGATTGTCATGTTGTATCCTTATTGTACCTGCGCATGCCAAAGCTCGCTGTATTTGCCGGATTCGTTCTCAATCAGTTCCGTATGGCTGCCGAGTTCAACGATATTTCCGTGATCAAAAACTGCGATTTTATCACAGAAACGGCAGGAAGCAAGCCGATGACTGATGAATATAGCTGTTTTATCATTTGTGATTTCATTGAAATGTTCATATACTTCGTATTCTGAAATTGGATCAAG
>CALWJT010000014.1 GCA_944381075.1 uncultured Clostridia bacterium | reverse complement strand
GTGACAATGTCTATCCTGCCCATCACGCCGCAGTACTCGGCAGTGCCTTTTCCGTGCGCGCCGCCAAAGCCGGTCGCATGGCTGTCGTCGACCATGACAAGCGCGTGATACTTGTCCGCAAGGTCGCAGATGCCGGAAAGATTTGCAATGATGCCGTCCATCGAGAACACGCCGTCGGTCGCGATAAGCTTGATGCGCGCGCCGTTCTTGTCCGCCTCGATGAGCTTTGCCTCAAGGTCCTGCATGTCGTTGTTGTGATAACGGTAGCGCGCCGCCTTGCAGAGCCTTACGCCGTCGATGATGCTCGCATGGTTGAGCTCATCGGAAATGATGGCGTCCTCCGCCGTCAGAATCGTCTCAAAAAGGCCGCCGTTCGCATCAAAGCAGGAGGAATACAGGATCGTGTCCTCCGTCACGAGGAAGCGGCTGATCTTCTCCTCCAGCTCCTTATGGATGTCAAGCGTACCGCAGATAAACCGCACCGATGCGCAGCCAAACCCGCGGGAACGGTAGCAGTCGCATGCCGCGTCGATGAGCATCTTCGAGTCCGCAAGACCGAGATAGTTGTTGGCGCACATATTGATCATGCGCTCGCCGTCCGCGGCGGTAATTTTCGCGCTCTGCGGAGACGCGATGACGCGCTCATCCTTGTAAAGGCCATCCGCTTTGATTTTTTCTACTTCGTCGTGATAAAATTTGAGTGCTTCGGTTTTGTTCATATTCTTTCACCCTTCCGCCGGATACCGGCGTCCTATTCCATTTTGATCCGTTTTTCTGCAAAGCTTCAAAGCCAAAAAACGCTGTCGATAACCGCTTCGTCCGTTTTTGAAAAGCATTTGCCTTCTCTGCTTCCATTTTCATAAGGCAGGCGTTTCGTTCAAACAAACGAAAGCCGCCTATAAGGAGGCTCTGTCGTTTCAAGATGCCGGCGGAGCACGGAGATTCCGCCGCGGCGCTTTCCGCCGGAGCTGTCGAAAAGACGCCCTTTGGAGCGCCGCAGAAAACAGCAGCGCTCCCCGCAAGAGACAGCATAGCGCTTTCAAAGGGAACAGCGGTTATCTGTAACTTCCCTTCTGCCCGTCATCCGTGCAGCTTCGTCCAGTCGAGGATGACTTTGCCGGAATTGCCGCTGTTCATCGCCTCAAAGCCCTTTTCAAAATCGCGCACGTCGAAATGATGCGTGATAACCGGCGAAATATCGAGTCCGCCCTCAAGCATCGCGGACATCTTGTACCACGTCTCGAACATCTGGCGTCCGTAGATGCCGCGGATGTTGAGGCAGCGGAATACAACGGTCTCCCAGTTGATCTGCATATCCTTTTTCGGAATGCCGAGCACGGCGATCCGTCCGCCGTTTTCCATATTGTCGATCATCTGATTGAAGGCGGCGGCACTGCCGGACATCTCCAGTCCGATGTCGAAGCCCTCATGGATATTCAGCGATTTCATGACCTGCGTAAGGTCCTCGCGCTTCGTATTGACCGTAACGACGCCGAATTTTTTTGCAAGCTCCAGCCGGTAATCGTTGAGGTCCGTGATCACGACATGGCGCGCGCCGCGGAATTTCATGATCGCAGACGCCATGATCCCGATCGGGCCCGCGCCCGTGATCAGTACGTCCTCGCCGACGGGATCATAGGAGAGCGCCGTATGCGTCGCATTGCCGAACGGGTCGAAAATCGCATACATATCGTCGGAAATGGAATCTACGCATTTCCAGACGTTCTTGGCCGGGATCACGAGATATTCCGCGAACGCGCCGTCGCGGTTGACGCCGACGCCCTTCGCCTCGCGGCAGAGATGCCCGCGTCCGGCAAGGCAGTTGCGGCAGTGTCCGCAGACGACATGCCCCTCGCCCGTCACGCGCTCGCCGACATGGAAGCCCTCGACGTTTTCGCCGACCTCGACGATCTCGCCGACATATTCATGTCCGATGGTCATCGGCGTATGGATGGTATGCTGGGACCATTCGTTCCAGTTATAGATATGCAGGTCCGTACCGCAGATGGCAGTTTTTTTGATTTTGATTTTGACATCGTTTTTGCCGACAGCGGGAATCGGGACCTCTCTCATCCAGAGTCCCACCTCCGGTTTTTCTTTGACAAGAGCAATCATGGTATCCATTTTTTCTTTTTCCCCCTTCAAAGATGCTCATTTTCGATGGTATTGTACCTCTTTTTTGAGGGCATTACAATAGGTTTTCCGAAAAAAAGCCGGACAAAAAGAAAGTTTTTTCTCTTTGGGAGCCATTGGGTGCGCCGCGCAGGTGATATTCAAAACGGCAGGTCATGCCGCAGAGGGGGACGCACACATCGCTGCCATAAACCTGCCCCATGCCGCAAGCGCGCAGACATACGCAAGACCGAATATCTCTCAGAGCGTCCTGCCGCATTTGACGGAACGGTTTCATGCGTCTTCCCATTCTGCCGCAAGGATGCGCGGCGCGGAGGCAGACACGAGTATAGGGAAACGCCTCTTTTGTGCCGGTGCCCCCCGCACAAAGGAAAGCCGGAGCGGCAGCGCCGCTCCGGCAGGGCCGGTCCTATCACGGTATATGGATATCCAAGACGCAGGGACCTCCGCCTGCATCGCTTCCGCCGGAACCACAGCTTTCGGGATCCTGCGAGAAAAACATATTCCCGTCCTGAACGGCGCTGCAGCGCCGTTCAGGACGGGCAAGGCCATGGCGCCGGCAGAACGGCTCTTTTTCCTGCACCATCCCCCGCTCCCCGCAGTGCCACCGCCGCGGGGGAGCGGGCGGAGTCACGCCCGTTACTCCGTGATCTCAAAATAAGCGTAGTGCGGGCCGTCTCCAAGGAACACTACGAACCGATAGCGCCCCGGCGTGAGCTCGCAGTTCTCCTGCAAATACTTTGTCTCAAACGTAAAGGTATAATCCGCCCGCGCTGTCCATGCCCTACTGTACATACCGCTGCCTTCATAATAAGGCAGGCGCACCCATGCGGCCTCCGGCTCGTGGTTCGGGAACATATTCTCATAATATTTTTCCACGAATAAGCCGTGAGAGGCCAAGGTGAAGGTGTCGCCCGTCTTGTTGACGGCAGTCGCTTTTATCGTCTCGACATCCGCGGGATAACTCGGATGTTCGACAGAAAATTCGATGTCGTACCCCTCTGCATCGTCCTCGTTCACAACGGGCGCAAAGTTCCACGGACGGTCGGTATCCGGCTGCCATTCGGTCTTTTGCGTCTGCCCGCATCCGGCAAACAGCGCAGCGCAAAACAATACAAGCGACAGGATAAAAAGCAATGTTTTTTTCATTGGAAGCCTCCTTTTGCCTGAGCGGACGGAATCACCCGCCGCCCGTTACTCCGTGATCTCAAAATAAGCGTAGTGCGGGCCGTCTCCGAGGAACACCACGAACCGATAGCGCCCCGGCGTGAGCTCGCAGTTCTCCTGCAAATATTCCGGATCAAATATAAAAGTGATATTGTCCTTTGCCGTTCCTCCTTTTTGGTACATGAAATAACCCGTATAGTACGGAAGCCTCACCCAGCCGGCGGTCGCTTCAAGCCCATACGTCCAAAACGCGTGCGTGTCATATTTTTCGACGAACAAGCCGGCAGCCTCAAGCACAAAAGTCTTGCCTGTCCGATTGACAACATGGACCCGAATCTCGTCGACCGTCGACGGATACGTCTCGGCCTCAAGCGTCATTTCAATGTCATAGTCCTCCAAATTTCTCTCACCAATGGTAGGCGTAAAATTCCATGGCCGTTCCCTGTCCGGCTCCCAACCCGTGGTACTTTCGCTTTCCTCGGGAGGGGGCGAACACTGAGCTTCCCTGCATCCGGAAAATATGATCGTGCCAAGAACAAGCGCTAACAGCAGAAAGGACAGAAGACGCCTTTTCATACAAACCTCCCCATGATTGCACGGACGGATTTATTACGGTTCCGTGATCTCAAAGTACACGTAATGCGGGCCGTCGCTCAGGAAAAAGATGATGCGGTAATCCCCGGGCGTAAAGGTGAAATCTTCTTCCAAAAACTGTGAAAGTACGATTTTTCCATCCACTTCCGAGTCCGGACAATATGCCCATATCGGCGTTCTGTAATACGGGATCCGGATCCAAGCCGCCGACACCTCGTCAAAATAGGGAGGGAATGGGTTGCTGTACGCCTTTTCGATAAATTCCCCGCAGGTATAGAACGGCTCTCCCGTCTTATTTACAAGCGTATACGAGATAGAATCGGGCACACCGGAATAAACCGTCTGCTCCAAAGTAATTTCAAAATCATATTTTTCAGCGTCCTCTCCTACGTTTCCAAGGGTAGGCGTGAAATTCCACGGCTCGCCGGCATCCGGTTTCCAGCCGGTCAGAACCAATGGATTTGTCGTGTCCGTCTGCTTTTCCGTATCCGACGTCTGACAGCCGGAAAAGAGCAAAAGAGCAGCTCCAAGGACAAAGGCTGCTGCACGGAAATAAAGTTTCTTTTTCATCACGGCCTCCTTACGATTCAATGTATGTACAAATCACGTTATAGACGGTGGGCGATATCCGCGTCCCGCTGTTCCGATTTCATCCGCGCAAATTTCCGCCCGTTCCATTTCAATCAAAAAAGACAAGGCATGATGCTGAATTTTCGTTTTTCAAAATCGATCTTTTGCATCATATTTTCAAAATAAAAATAAAACTTTAGATAATTTTATAAAACAAATTGGATTCAAATATAGTATAATAAAATTATATATTTTTGTCAACTATTTTCAAAAAATTTTTATTTTTTCTTATTTTCCATCCGGATCCGGCAAAATTCAAAAAATCCTTGTTTTGCCGCACAAAATATGCTAAAATAAAAAAGAATCGATCCATGAGGAGGAGGGATTTTCTTCTATGTGGCTTTGGATTGCCGCCGGCGCCGCCTGTGCGCTGATCTTTCTTACGCTTGCCGTCACCGGCGTCCTCTTTTTCGGTGCGCTGCATCGGATACCCGAGAAAAAGCGGGATTCTATGCAGAAAAACGCGTCCTCGCTTCTCTCCCCGCTCGACGCCTACCGCGGCGTCATGGACGCGGGACGCGATTGGTTCCTCGCACAGACAAGAGAGGAAATCGTCATCTCCGCGGAAGACGGCGTCCCGCTCCACGCGGAAATTTTAGAGGCGGAAAACGCCGTCGGGACGGTCCTTCTCATGCACGGCTACCGCGGCTGCGCGCTCTCGGACTTCGGCGCGGTCTTCCGCTTCTATCATGAGCACGGCTATCACATCGTCGTGCCGGACGAGCGCGCCTGCGGCAAAAGCGGCGGCGCCTACATCACGCTCGGCGTCAAGGAGAGCCTCGACTGCAAGGCGTGGACGGAATTTCTTGTCCGCCGCTATGGAGAGCGGCTGCCGATTTTTCTCGACGGGGTCTCGATGGGCGCGACCACCGTCATGATGGCGACGGCAAGGGGACTGCCGAAAAATGTGCGCGGCGTCATCGCGGACTGCGGCTTCACCTCCCCGTGGGAGATCGTATGCGCCGTCCTGCGGCAGACAAGGCTCGTTCCGGTATTTCCGTTCGCATATCTCGCAAGGCCCTTTGCAAGGATATTCGCCGGCTTCCGGCTGACCGGCTTTTCCGCCGAGGACGCAATGAGGTCCTGCAGCATACCGGTTTTTTTCGCCCACGGAAAGGCCGACCGGTTCGTCCCCTATGAAATGACGATAAAAAATTACAGGGCGTGCGCGGCGCCCAAAGAGCTATTCACCGTCGAGGAGGCGGGACACGGCATGTGCTATCTTGTCCGTCCGCGCGAATATGAAGAAAAGATTCTTGCGTTTTTCGCGAAATGTCTGGAGGAAACTTCCCATGCTCGATCTTCTAAGCGTTGAAAAAAGCTTTCTTGTCCCGCACATCCGAAAGGGCGGGACCGCCGTCGATTTCACGATGGGAAACGGACACGATACCCTGTGGCTTTCCCGCATGGTAGGAGCGGACGGGCAGGTTTTTGCCTTCGATATCCAGGCGCAGGCGCTGGAAAACACCCGCGCGCTCCTGCAAAAGGAGAGCGCGCCGGAAAATTTCACGCTGATCCTGGACTCCCACCACAGGGTAAAGGAGTATGTGAAGGCGCCTGTCTGCGCCGGAATCTTCAATCTCGGTTTTTTGCCGGGCGGGGACAAGACCGTCACGACAAAACGGGAGACCACGCTCGCCGCGGTCCGTGCGGGGATCGAGCTTCTTGCGCCGGACGGCGCGCTTTTAATCGCGGTCTATCCGGGGCATGAGGAGGGACACATCGAGGGCGAGCTGATACAAAAAGAGCTCGCGGCGTATGAGCGCCGCGAGTTCTGTGCCGCAGAATTTCAGATCCTCAATTCCCCGTCATCCCCATATTTCTTCCTTGTCGAGCGCAGATAGGCAAAAGACTTCCGGCGAGAGGTCCCGCAGAGGGTCAGCCCCTCTCTTTCCCGTCTCCGAAGCACGCATGGTAGCGTGCAATGCACTCGCGGATGATCTCCATCGCAGCGTCCGTTCCCTGCACCTCGTGGACGGCGGTCTCCTTGTTCTCCAGCGCCTTATACACGCTGAAGAAATGCCGCATCTCCTCAAAAATGTGAGCCGGCAGCTGTGAGATATCCGTATAGACGTTGTAATTCGGGTCGTTGAACGGAATGGCGATGATCTTCTCATCGTTTCTGCCGTTGTCGATCATCGTGATGACGCCGATGGGATAGCACTCCACAAGGGTCATCGGCTCGATGGATTCCGAGCACAGGACAAGCACGTCGAGCGGGTCGCCGTCGTCACCGTAGGTCCGCGGGATAAAGCCGTAATTGGCAGGATAGTGCGTCGAGGTATATAAGATCCTGTCAAGGCGCAGAAGCCCGCATTCCTTATCTAACTCGTATTTTTTCTTCGAGCCCTTCGGGATTTCAATCACGCTCACAAAGTTTTCAGGCCGGATTCTGTCCTCGCGCATGTCATGCCAGATATTTCCCATATTCTCACCGCTTTCTTGATATTTGCCGGCTCAAGAGCCGCCCGTCACGCGGCGCGGCAGGAGCCAAAAAAGCCCATTCCTGCATTTGGCAGGGGCTCCTATCCCTGCTGAATGCGAAAAGAAAGCCGCAGCAGCGGGGACATTCCTTCTTCATTATTTTACCACAGCTCCCCGCATTTGTAAAGGTCCATTCTCCGTCAAATGCCGGCGCGCGCGAATAAAACGACGCCGGCCTGACCAATACTGAATTTATCCATGAAAGGAGCGCGCATGCCGTGACCGAAACCGAGCTTCTCCTATCTCGAATCGAGGACAGGATCCGAATGTCCGAAACACAGTACCGCATGACGAGCACCGGCTTTCTCAGTTTGCAGGAAAGGTCGGAGGCCGCAGCCTTCTGCCGGCGCAGGGGAGTCCGTCACAGCTTCTACGGCGGATATCCGGACGCGGAGCGGACCGTGCTTCTGCTGCTGCCGGATTCCATGGCGCCTACAGAGGACTTTACGCCGCCGGAGGAGGAAAATCCGCTGTGCCTCCTTCGCTGCACCGTGCCGCGGGGCGCGCCGGCGCTCTCTCACCGGGATTATCTCGGCTCTCTGCTCGCGCTGGGCATCAAGCGCGAGGTAGTAGGCGACATTCTGGTATTTCCGGACGGTGCGGATATCGTTGTGCTCGAGAGCATCGCGCCATTTCTCACAGAACATTATGAATCGGCAGGAAGGGTCTCACTCGCCTGCGCGCACATGGAAATGAGCCAGCTCCGCGCTCCCCTGTCCCGCACGGAAACGGTCTGCGAAAGCGTCGCTTCCCTGCGGCTCGACAACCTTGTCGGGGCCGTATTCGGCGTCTCCCGAACGGACGCCGCTGCCGCCATCCTGCGCGGGAGCGTGTTTGTCAACGATATCGAGGCAAAAAAGCCGGACGCACGACTTGAGCCCGGCGATAAGCTGGTCCTGCGCGGCGCAGGCAAAGCGGTCTTTTCTGAAATCGCCGGCACGACGCGCAAGGGACGTCTCTCCGTTCGGTTCCAAAAATACAAATAGTTCCCTCCTTTGCCTGCACGGACCGTCCGGCGGACATGCGGATATGCCGGACGGCCGCGCCGTGTTCGCAACGCCTTCGAATGGCTTCCCGCTTTGAAGGCCTCCGCCTTTTTATAAGCCTGATCTGCGGACCGAACTCAGCCGTGCGCAAACGTCGAAAGATTCCGCCCCCGGCCCCGATTGGATCGAAAGCATCCGAATGGGACATCCGGTCCCCGTCCGCCGGGATGAGCCTTTTCCTTCGGCAGCTAAAATCAGCCGGCCGGCTCGCGTATGCCGCGTTTTTCTCGCCGGCCGTCCCCGCCGAAAGCAAGCAGAGCCCCCGCCCCGCGGCAAAGCGGACAGCAGGAATCCCTTCCGCGCGTATCTTCCCGCGGACAAGCCCGTTCCTGCGCCGCAGAGCTGCGGTGCGCTTTTCCTTCAATCCTACATACGAGGTATCTATGAGCTTTTTCATCTGTCCCATCTGTAAAAAACCGTTTACCGAACAAAACCGTTCCTTAGTCTGCCCAAACGGGCATTGCTATGACGTGGCAAGACAAGGCTACGTCAATCTCCTGCGCGCCGGCAGCGCAAGGCGGCACGGCGACGACCGAAGGATGGTCGCCTCCCGAACCGCCTTTCTCGACGCGGGCTTCTACCAGCCGCTGCGGGACGCCGTCACGGGCCTTGTTCTGCGCCGCGCGCGGCAGGGAGATACGGTCCTCGACGCCGGCTGCGGCGAGGGATATTATACCTCTCATATCCGGAAGGCGCTCGCAGACGCCGGACTTTCCGTCTCCGTTTACGGGATCGACGTGTCCCGCGACGCTATCCTTGCCTGCGCCGCACGCGACCGCGCGCTCGGACTTGCCGTGGCAAGCATTTCCGCCATTCCGGCGGCGGACACGTGCGTCGACATCCTTGTCAATCTGTTCGCGCCGTTCGACGCCGCCGAGTTTGCGCGCGTCATGAAAGCAGACGGCACGCTTATACGTGTCTTTCCGGACAGGCGGCATCTCTATGAGCTGAAGGAGGCGGTCTACGAGACGCCTTATGAAAACGAAATCACAACGCTCGAGCTTGACGGGTTCTCGCTGATTTCCGAGCAAAGGCTCTCCTTCCCGCTCCGGCTGGAGGATGGAGAGCACATCCAGTCCCTTTTCCAAATGACGCCGTATTACTACAAAACAAGCCGAGAGGGACAGGAAAGGCTCGCCCGTCTCCGCTCACTTTCGGCCACCGCGGAATTTCTGCTCATAGAATACCGGAAATCCAATTGACGGCTGGATGTCCGGCGTCTTGACAGATTGTGTGCTCTATGATAAAATGAATTATATTCTTTTCTGAAGGGAGGATGCTGTGAAGTCAGATTCACCACAGAACCGAAACGGATTTGCTGCCGATCTTGCAAAGTTCCTCTTTCTGTTCGTGATCCTCATCGTCGCAGTCTTTTCCGTGAAATACACCGGAATTTTGAATCCGAATCCCACCGAAAGCTCCGATACGGGAGCTCCGCCGTCCTCCGGCGTCGGAAGCGGCACGCAAAGCGAGGAGGTGCCGGACACGACCTATCCGCCGGCGACGCTGCCCACTGGCGAAAGACCCACAGACAGTACCTCGCCGCCCGCACCGCCGCCTGTTGACACGGGCATCACGCTTGCCGACATCACGGATGAGAAAATGGCACAGATCATCACCGAGAAATATCTCACCATCCGCCCCGAGTCCCGTTCCGGCGAGAAGCTCTGGTCCGTTCAGAACATCGTGGTGCATTATGTCGCAAATCCAGGGACCACCGCCGCTCAGAACTGGAGCTACTTTGAAAATCAAACGGAACGATCCGTCAGCGCACACTTTATCATCGGGCTGGACGGAGAGATCCTCCAGCTCATGCCGCTCGACGAGGTCGCATGGGCGGTCGGCTCCGCAAACGGGAACTTCACCTCCATTTCCATCGAATGCTGTCATCCGGACAGCAGCGGAAAATTCACCGACGCTACATACAAATCCCTCATCAAGCTCGTTTCCTGGCTCTGCAATACATTTGAGCTCGACAGGAACGACGTCAAGACGCATCATGATTACACGGGGAAGCTTTGCCCGATCTATTTCGTAAGTCATCCTGAGGAATGGGAAAAATTCAAGGATTCCCTGGTTCTTGGATGAGGGAATGCCGGAAGCATCCGCCGCCGGCATTTTGTATTTTCTTTATTCCGGAGGTTCTATGAAACACGCAAAAGGGGTCATCTTATACGTTTGTATCGTTCTTTTTATCGCCGCGGCGGCCATTTTCCCCGTCTCCGGCGCCGGAAAAACGGGTTATGTCGCCCTCGGGGATTCCATCGCTGCGGGCTATGGTCTGGATTCGCCCGCCAAGGCCTATCCTTCCCTTCTCGCAGAGGAGCTGGACCTGTCTCTTACCAATCTCGCCGTCAACGGACAGACAAGCGAGGGATTAAAGTCCCAGCTTGCCGGACTTTCCAAAAAGGAAAAGCGCGCGGTCTCCGACGCCGCGCTGATTACGATCTCCATCGGCGGAAACGATCTCATCGGAGAAGAAAACCGGCGCGTGGTCCTCACAGAAGCGCTCATTGCCGTTTTGTCCGGCGATTACACGATGAGCGAGGAGATGGAAGAGATCTACCGCACCCTGAAGGAAAACATTATTTCCATCGTCTCCTCGCTGAGAGCGCTCAATCCCGACGCGGTCATCCTGCTCCAAACGCTGTACAATCCCTATTTAATCGGAGACTATACCTACCTTGGCTACAACATCGGAGACGAGCTGGATTTTTACGTGCAGAAGGTCAATGAAACCTACGCGCAGGCGCTTGCGGAATCGGGCGGCTTCGTCATTGTCGATACCGCGGGCCAAATGAACGGCGTCGCGGAATATTTCTATACGACCTTCGATTTTCATCCGACGGCGGCGGGACATGCGGCCATTGCGAAGGTCCTCGCAGACGCCTATCGGGATATACGCGCCGGCGAAGTCCCTTCGGGAACTGCGCAGACGACGGGGCCTGCCGCCGCTTCGGAAACGACGGCTCCAGACGAGCCTGCAGGCGGCGCGACGGACAGCACCGGCGAGGATGCCTGCATATCCGAGACCCAGGAGCCACAAACCGAGGCCGCAGGCTCCGGGACCGCTTCCACAGCGCCGTCCGGAGAAACCATTGCCGCCGCAGCGCAGCCGGAGCCCGATTCTCCGGAAAGCCCAGACTATTCGGGGATCGTTCTCATCATCACGGCCGCCATCTTTTTCGCCGCAGTGCTGTTTCTCTTTCTGCGCGGACTGAAACGGGGGAAGCGGACATGAACGTGCTGATCAGCGCATGCCTTCTCGGCGCCGCCTGCCGCTACGACGGGAAGTCGGCACCGCTTCCCGATCCCCTGCTCGAACGGCTGAAGCACGCCTGTCACCTGATTCCCGTTTGTCCGGAAATTTTCGGCGGACTGCCCACGCCAAGACTTCCAGCTGAGCAGCAAAATGGAAGCGTCCTGCGCCGCGACGGAACTGATATCACGAACGCTTACCGCCGCGGCGCTGCGGAAGCCCTGCGGCTTGCCCGTTTCTTCGGCTGCCGCTATGCGATCTTAAAGGAGCGCAGTCCCTCCTGCGGGAAAGGACAGATCTACGACGGGACCTTCTCCGGCAGGCTCGCCGCCGGGGACGGCGTCACAGCGGCACTGCTGGAGGAGGGCGGGCTTCGCGTTTTCGGAGAATCCGAAATCGATGCGTTTCTGTCGATTCTGGATTAGAAGAGGCCATATTACAGCAATTTACATAAAAAAATCACAGGTCAATTTTGTTTTTTTGACAAAACCGACCTGTGATTTTTTCTATTTTCCTATTGACAAAAACTTTGACCCGTGATATCATAACATATGAACAAATAATCATATGAAAGGACGTTTCTCATATGACAGACGATAACGAAATTGAAAAATGCGAATTTCTCTACGTACATGAAGACGCGGTACGCGAGGTGCTCACCAAAATGCCGAAGGAGGATATGCTCTATGACCTCGCCGAGCTCTTCAAGGTATTCGGCGATTCCACACGGATCCGCATCCTTTACGCACTCTTTGAGCGGGAACTCTGCGTGTGCGACATCGCTGGCATCCTTGGACTGACGCAGACAGCCGTCTCGCATCAGCTTCGCGTGCTCAAGGCCAACAAGCTCGTCAAGGCAAGACGGGACGGCAAGGTCGTGTTCTATTCTCTGGACGATGACCACGTCCACAGCATTCTCGGTATAGGGATCCAACACCTTTCCGAAGGCTCCGGGAAATAATACATCCGGATAAAATATTTTATACAAAAGGAGAAAACATATGAAAAGATCCTATCCACTGGAAGATCTCGACTGCGCGGTCTGCGCGGAGAAAATGGCGGATGCGATCCGCAGAATCGACGGTGTGGAATCGGCCGACGTCAGCTTCCTTATGCAGAAGCTGACCCTCACCGCCGAGGATGAACGCTTCGACGAAATCCTGAAAAAAGCCGTCAAGGCCTGCAAAAAAATCGAGCCGGACTGCAAAATTTTGACAAAATAAAAAAGCGGCGGGACGCCGAGACGGGCAGCCATCGTTTCGATGCGGACATTATTCCGCCTGCGGGCGCTGTTTGCTGTCCTATGGATTTACGGAATGCCACACAAAAAGAGAGGAGGCGGTTTTATGACCGTCAAACAAAAAAGGAAGCTCGCGCGGATTTTGGCTGCCGCCGTGCTTTTTGTTGTTCTGTATTTCATCCCGCTGGAGGGGATGTGGCGCCTTTTCGCCTATCTTGTGCCGTATCTTGTGGTCGGCTGGGATATTCTTTGGAAAGCGATCCGCAACATCGTACACGGCGAGATTTTCGATGAAAACTTTTTGATGTCCGTCGCCTCCGTCGGCGCGTTTGCCGTCGGGGAGTATCCGGAAGCGGTCGCCGTCATGCTGTTCGACCAGGTCGGCGAGTTGTTTGAGGACTATGCCGTCGGAAAGTCGCGCAAATCCATTTCCTCCCTTATGAATATCCGTCCGGACTACGCCAATGTCGAACGGGACGGCGCCATCTTAGAGGTAAGTCCCGACGAGGTCGGGATCGGAGACACCATCATCATCAAGGCGGGAGAAAAGATCCCGCTCGACGGCGTCGTCCTCGAGGGGACCACGACGGTGGATACCGCCGCGCTGACGGGCGAATCCCTGCCCAGGGATATCGCGCCCGGCGACGATGTGATCTCCGGCTGCATCAACCTCACGGGACTTGTCCGCGTGCGGGTGACAAAAGCCTTTTCCGAATCGACCGTATCCAAGATCCTGGACCTTGTCGAAAACGCCAGCAGCAAAAAAGCGAAGACGGAAACCTTTATTTCCAAATTTTCAAAATATTATACGCCGTGCGTCGTCGCAGCGGCGCTGCTGCTTGCCGTCGTCCCGCCTCTCTTCGACGGACTTTGGAGCACGTGGGTATACCGGGCGCTGACCTTCCTTGTCATTTCCTGTCCCTGCGCGCTCGTCATTTCCGTACCGCTCAGCTTTTTCGGCGGAATCGGCGGCGCCTCCAAATGCGGAATCCTTGTCAAGGGCGGCAATTACATGGAAGCGCTCTCCCGCTGCGAGATCGTTGTCTTTGACAAAACAGGGACGCTGACAAAAGGCGTGTTCAACGTGACCGCCGTCCATCCCGAAAAGGCGACGGAGGAGGAGCTTATCGAGTACGCCGCGCTTGCGGAAACCTATTCCGACCATCCGATCGCAAAATCCATCAAAGAGGTCTATGGCATGGACATCGACACCTCCCGCATCGCAAGCGCCGAGGAGCTTTCCGGCCGCGGCGTTGTGGCAGTCATCGACGGACACAGGATCGCCGTCGGCGGCGATAAGCTGATGACAAGCGAGGGCGCCGCATGGCATCCCTGCCACAGAATCGGCACGACCGTCCATGTGGCGCGCGACGGCGAATACCTTGGTCATATCGTCATCTCGGACGAAATCAAGAGCGACGCCGCAGACGCGGTCCGGCTGCTGAAGGAGGCCGGCGTGCGCAAGACGGTCATGCTGACCGGCGACGCCGACGAGGTCGGCCGTGCCGTCGCGGATACGCTTGACATCGACGAGGCCTACACAAAGCTCCTTCCTGCCGATAAGGTGGAAAAGGTGGAGGGCCTCCTAAAGGAAAAAAGCAAAAAAGGCGTGCTCGCCTTTGTCGGGGACGGCATCAACGACGCGCCGGTGCTCTCCCGCGCCGACGTCGGGATCGCAATGGGCGCGATGGGCTCGGACGCCGCGATCGAGGCCTCTGACATCGTGCTCATGGACGACAAGCCCTCCAAAATCGCGACCGCCATCCGGATTGCCAAGCGCACCATCGGGATCGCCCATATCAATATCCTATTTGCGCTTGCCGTCAAGGCGCTCATCCTCATTCTCGGTGCCTTCGGCATTGCGGATATGTGGGCGGCAGTATTTGCCGACGTCGGCGTATCCGTCATTGCGATCCTCAACTCGATGCGCGCGCTCAGCGTGAAAAAATATCGGGAAAACAAAGCCATCGTCCCGCCGCAGGCCGAAAAGGAAACGACCGCGTGACGCCGCTTTCTCAAACCAAAAAGGCATCTGCCCTACCGGGCAGATGCCTTTTTGGTTTGGAGACTCTATCAGCTTGCAAAATCCTCAATAAGCGCCGACAGCTCCTCTTCGGTGTACACCTCGATGCCGGCCGTAAGCGCCGCGATATCATCCGCAGGCAGAAAAGCCGCATATTCGTTCACCGTGCGCACGACCTCGCCCTCGCCGTTCACAACGACAACAGAGCCGCCGTCGATTTTCATCACGTAGATCGGTCTTCTGTCCTCCGGTACCTCGGAAACGCCGGTCGTAGTGCCGTCAGTCTCCGGCGTGCCGTTTACCAAAACGCCGTCGTCCGTCTGCTCCGGCGCTTTCAGCTGCCGAAGGTCTGATCTCAGCGAAAAGCATACCGTCATCGTAATAATGGAAAGTACGAGGACCGCAAGCGTGACAAATCCAAAGACGCCCGTTTGAATTTTAGAACCGTTATCCATTCTCATCACCTCAAACCTATCATATTTTTTACACATATTATTGACACAAAAATCCATAATATACACAGAATACAGGGAAAGAGAGACAAAAGAATGAAGAACAAACCCAAAAAACGAAATCGATTCCTGTCGTTTATCGCGGCAGTACTGCTTATATTTTTATTTTGTACCATCCTGCTCTCCACCGCTCTTGTTCTATACGCAACCAAAGAGATCGATGCCGAGCTGGACCTCGACCTGCTCATAGCCGGTCAGGGACGCACGACGAAGCTATACTGCTTCGACGAGACGGGAGAGCCGATGGAGCTGGAGGACCAGCGCCTCCACGGAACGGAAAACCGCATCTGGATCGGACTATCCGACATACCGGAGGACGTCCGGAACGCCTTCATTGCCATCGAGGACCACCGATTTTACGAGCACCACGGCGTCGACCTGCGCCGCACGGCCGGCGCCGTGCTTTCCTTTCTCTCCCCGGGCGCCGGGGATTACGGTGGCTCGACCATCACTCAGCAGCTTGTCAAGAATCTGACGGGTGACAACGCTGTCACCGTCAAGCGGAAGATCACCGAGATCATGCGGGCGCTCGAGCTGGAAAAGGAGATCTCCAAAGAGGAGATCCTTGAGATCTATCTCAACACCGTCTACCTTTCCGAGGGCTGCTACGGACTCGAGACCGCCTCGGAAAAATACTTCGGCAAGCCCGCCTCTGAGCTTACCCTGCGAGAGGGCGCGACGCTTGCCGCCATCATTCAATACCCGACACGATATGACCCTGTCCAGAATCCGGAATACAACAGAGAGCGGCGCGACATCGTCCTTTGGCGCATGCTCGAGCTCGGCATGATAGACGAAGCGGAATATACCGAAGCGACCGCCGCCGAAACCGAGCTGCATCTGACGGAGGTCCAAAAGCAAGCGGGCAAAAATTCCTGGTTCACCGAGGTCGTGATTGAGGACGTCATAAACGATCTTGCCGCAAAATTCGGCCTGACGCGCGCCGCTGCCTCACAAATGATCTACAACGGAGGACTTTCCATCTATACGACCATGGACCGCAGAATGCAGGCGTTCGTCGAAGAATTTTACGCCGATGAGGAAAATTTTCCAGCCAATACAGACGGCATGCGGGCGACCTCCGCCGCCGTTATCATCGATCCCGAAAACGGACACCTGCTCGCCGTCGCCGGCGATACGGGAGAGAAAAAATCCGACCGGATTCTAAATCTTGCCACGCAGATGCTGCGCTCCCCCGGCTCCGTCATCAAGCCTATCACCGTATATGCGCCGGCGCTTGAGCGCGATCTTATCACGTGGGCAAGCGTATTCGACGATGTTCCGGTCCAGTTCACAAAGAACGACGACGGCTATGCGATGTGGCCGAAAAACAATCCCCGCGTCTATTCGGGACTTACCACCGTGAATACGGCGCTCGCAAAATCGACCAATACCGTCGCCGTACGGGTCCTGCAAACGCTTGGGATCCGCACCGCCTTCGATTTTGCCAAAACAGTCGGACTTTCTACACTTGTAGAAAACGAAAAAGCCGAAGACGGCGAGATCCTTTCCGACATGGCGCTGGCTCCCCTTGCGCTCGGCGCCGTGACGCGCGGCGTCTCTGTGCGCGACATGACAGGAGCCTACTCGGCGCTTGCCAACGAAGGCGTTTACCACAAGACCATATCTTATACAGAAGTATATGATAAGGATGGGAAGCTTCTGCTGTCCCAGGAAGAGGAAGGCAGGCGAGTGCTCAGCGAAGAAACCGCAGACATCATGACAAGACTGCTCCAAAACGTCGTGTCAAGCGGCACGGCCTCTGCGCTCACCCTGCAAAAGTCCGTGCAGGTCGCCGGAAAGACCGGGACCTCCAACGCCGACACCGACCGCTGGTTCATCGGCTACACGCCGGATATCCTCTGCGGCGTCTGGTACGGCTACAAGGATGCGCACGACATCGGGACCTTCAAGACAAATCCTGCCGTCACGGTTTTCGACGACCTTGTCACCTCTCTGTATGCAAGAGAAGCCTCGGAAGTCGTCACGCTCGACAAGACGCGGGAATTCCCGCAGAGCGAAAACGTCGTCGGCTGCCTTTACTGCAAGGATTCAGGCGAGATCCCATCCGTCGCATGCACGCATGACCCCCGCGGGCACCGCATCGAGCTCGGCTACTTCAAAAAGGGGACGGAGCCCGCCTCGAGCTGCGACGTTCACACCCTCGTCGATTACGACAGCAAGACCCACGCCGTGGCCTGCGACAAATGTCCTAAGGAAAACCTTGTGAAGACCGCGCTCCTGAAAATCTATGACCGGCGTTTTCCCTGCCGCGTCACTGTGACGGATGCCCAGTACGTCTACCGGTATCTCCCGTTCGGCGAAGCGCCGACGCTGGAGGAAAATCAGGCGTTTTTCCAAGGCGCCTATGAAAAGGACTGTTATATCGGAAATTCCAATACCAACAGCGCGTACAACCGGTACTGCGCCGAGCATGAGAACCCGCCGGAGACGACGGAGGAAACGACCCTCCCCGAAACGACCGGCCGCCTGCCCTTTGAAAGCGGCGGCAGACAGCCGTCCGAGACGACCGCTCCCTCCACCGGGACCACGGAAGCCAAAAAATCCACACCGTCCGAAACGACAGGGAAAAAGAAGGAGCCGGACAAACCGCGCCGACGGGTCCCGTGGTGGAAAAAGTAAGAAACGGCGGCGCCATCCTCTCGCCGGAACATGCGCGCGTCACACAGCAGTTCCTCCGGATCCGCGGCGGCGCCGCATGTGCAGCCGCCAACCGCGAATCTCAATACGCTTTTTGTGCCGCGGCTCTGCGCGCGCATCAAAACCTTGCGTGATTCCTCCGTTCTGATAATCCCCTGCAGCCACGGCGCCGCGAGCGTATAAAAAAGACCGGCGTGCGCGCCGGTCTTTTATGTCAACTGCGAGTTTCCGGAAAGCGAATGCACCCGTCGTCCCGCGGATGCCATCTCATCCGCGGGACGCATGGACATCCGTTCCCGTGAAAAACCGCCGCGGGGCAAGGACAGGAGCCGCCTTCCGGAAAAAAACCGAAAGCTCGACGAAAACGGTCCCTATCTCCATTTCCCTGCGGCGAACTCGCATTTCTGCCATTCGCATCGTCCAGGAATCCATGCCATACGGCGGCATACGTTGTACCTATGCCGGAATCGTTTTCCACCGATCCGCTTCAAAAAGGATATTGTATCCGTTCGTTTTATGCATTGCCAGCTACACAAAACGAATAAATGACAAAATCCTCTTGCAAATGATCGAAAAATGTGTTATAATGATTCTATACCGTGGGTGCCGGATCTCCGGTTGCAGGGTGCTCTTTCACCCAAAGCACGCTGTCGTGTCCTACCACGGCAGCGGCCTGCGGTTTTCTGATTCACAGAGAACAGCAAAACCAAATTCTGTTTCCAACATGATATTAGCACAAAGAATTCAAATTGTCAAGAGATATTTTTCAAAAAATGAAACAAAAACAATATATCTTATATCGATATAAAATAAATTTTGTTTTTATATGGGTGGATTTTATAAAACAGGGAAAAATTCCCTGTTTATTTTTTAGCAGGGATCGCACTTTTTCCCCTCCGGAAAACGGCGCTTCTTCTGCTTGTCTGAAAGCGAGCTGCCTGCGGTCGCAACCGCAGGCAGCGTCTGTTTTCGACCGCCGGCAGCAGGACGCCGCACGGTTCCACATGCCGCAGGGGAAGAGATCCGCCGGTATGGCGGCGGTCGCTTCGAGGGCAGCGTCAGCAGGACCTGCCCTTTCAAACGTTCCCGACGGGACACGGCATTTCCCGCAACAGGCAGACAAGACGGATGCCTTTTACAATCGACATTGGAAGCCGAACGGTTCCCCGTACGCGGTGCACAGATGTCCATGCGGGAACGGAGTCAAGGGAAAGGTGGAATGCCGGGCTCCCTGCGCGGGCGCGCGGATGCTCGTGCGCTCGTCTCCTTTTTTCACGATCTTTGGGGCGCGCCGATGTCTGCCAGCGGTTCGGGGCTATCCTCGACGGAAAGCGAACGGCTTCCTCTGTGCGCTAACATCAAACAGAGCGGTTCAAGTCGGTGCTGATTGTTTCCCTGCGCGGGCGCGCAGATGCCCTAGCCTGCAAGGCCGACGACGAGCCTCCTCTCACGGGTGTCTCCCTGTGCGCGATCCCGTTGCGGGGACGGCAGAATCCATGCGAAGATCAGGTGTCTCCCTACGCGCGGGCGCGCAGATGTCCATCTATATGGCGCATCATCTGGGAATGAGCATCGTCGGTCTCCCTACGCGCGGGCGCGCAGATGTCCATCGATTGAGACCGGACAAGAACCCGCCGTAGTGTCGGCTCCCGACACGGCGGCGCGCAAAAGTCCACCATCGTCGCGCGCAGAAAAGGCGACGGACTGACCCGCCTCCCA
>CALWJT010000013.1 GCA_944381075.1 uncultured Clostridia bacterium | reverse complement strand
ATTACGCCCACGCGCACGGCGTCGTCGTGGAAGGGGAGCTTGGAAAGCTTGCCGGGGTTGAGGACGATGTCAATGTGTCCGCCGACGATGCTATGTATACCAATCCTGCCGAGGTCGAGGAATTTGTAACAAGGACCGGCGTCGATTCTCTTGCCATTGCCATTGGCACAAGCCACGGCGCATACAAGTTCAAGGGGGAACCGAGACTTCGCTTTGATATTCTGGATGACGTTGCTCACAGACTGCCGGGATTCCCGATCGTGCTCCACGGTGCGTCCTCCGTCATTCCGGAGCTGGTGACGGAGATCAACGCGTGCGGCGGCAATCTTGCAGGCGCGAAGGGCGTGCCGGAGGAGCTGCTCCGCAAGGCGGCGACGATGGCCGTGTGCAAAATCAATATTGATTCCGATATCCGTCTTGCTATGACGGCCGGTATCCGCCGCGTGCTGACCGCACAGCCGGAGGTGTTCGATCCGAGAACCTATCTCACGGTTGGCAGAGATGAGGTCAAGAAGATGGTCAAGCATAAATTCGAGGCTGTCCTCGGTTCGGTCGGCAAGGCGTAAATTTTCATGACTTTTTGGGGGCTGACGTTTTGACGGCAGCTCCTTTTTCTTGAATTCCTCATTTCGTTTTCGGGCAGGATGCGCGGCTGCTTTTTTCGGACGGACTCTGAATTTACAGTATGGAGCGGCACTGCGGATACGCATGTTTTTGCAACAGGAAAAACCGGAGGGCGGCTCTGTAAGCTGCTAGGCGCGGACCCGGCCACGGGCCGCCGTGCGTATTCGGGTAAAAGCGCCTCTTTGCCTGAGATGCGTGCAAAAGGGAAAATCGTTGAAGAGAAACGGAGAAACAATCATGTCCTTGTATGCAAACGGAACGGTCATGATGGAGAAAAACAGAATTTCTCTGCGGGCGCAGACGGGAGAAACGATACTTTCTGCGCTGCGCAGGGCAGGGATCGTGCTTGCCGCTCCCTGCGGAGGGAATGGTACCTGCGGAAAATGCCGGGTTGGGGTATCGGGCGATGTGTCTCCGGCAGAAGAGGAGGAACGCCGGTTCCTTGGCGAGCGTGAATTGGCGGCGGGGGTCCGGCTTGCCTGCCGGTGCCGGATCTGCGGAGATTTTACGGTATCCGTAGAAAAAGCGGCGATGCAGATCGAAACGGATTATCGCGCCGTTTCCTATGATGCTTCTCCTATGATCGCAGCGAAAAAAGCGATGGGCGGCACAGCGTTTTATCGGGAGGATCAGCTGATAGAGTGCGTCCCGGGCGAGGCGAAGAATCTTGGACTTGCCGTCGATATCGGTACGACGACTGTCGCCGTTTATTTATGCGATATGGAAGCGGGAAAGGTCCTTGCGACACGGGCTTTCCGCAATCCGCAGGCGGCATATGGCGCCGATGTCATTTCCAGGATCGATAAGATCATGAAGGACAAGAAGGCGCTTTTCGAGCAGCAGCACCTGATTTCGGATGCCGTAAGGGAAGCGGGGCGTGAGGCATGCCGCTTGCTCGGACTGTCTTTTTCGGATGTGCGCGCGGCCGTGGTCTGCGGCAACACCGTAATGGAGCATATTGCCGCGGGGATCGACCCCTCCTCGATTGCCAATGCGCCGTTTACGGCGCCGACGCTGTTTGGAGAATACTATTCGGCGGCAGCGCTTTCTTTTCTGGAAAATGAGCATTCGGTCCTTTATTTTGCGCCGTGCTTTGCCTCCTATGTCGGAGGGGATATCGCATGCGGTATGATCGCCGAGGGGTTGGATGCCTGCTCTGATAATGTTTTGTTTATCGATATCGGAACAAATGGAGAAATTGGACTTTCTACCAAAAAAGGACTGTATTTTTGTTCGGCCGCAGCCGGTCCCGCTTTTGAAGGCGCTCATATCGAATGCGGAATGGCCGGAATAGAGGGCGCTATCGATAAGGTATATGTGCAGGAAGGAAAAATTCTGTTCCATTCCATTGGAAACGGGACTCCGAGCGGGATTTGCGGTTCTGGTCTGATGGACGCGGCTGCTGTGATGCTGGATACAGGGCTGCTGGATGAAACCGGACGGATTGCCGACAAGACGGAGGCGGGAGAATATGCGGATTATATCGCCGAGGACAAAACAGGCGCGCCGCTTTTTCTGATCGACAGGGAGCATTCCGTCTATTTGACCGGTAAGGACATTCGGGAGATCCAGCTTGCCAAGGCGGCGATCTGCGCCGGAATCCATACGCTGCTTCATAAAGCGGAGCTGTCGCTTTCCGATGTGTCGTCGGTGGTGCTGGCCGGCGGCTTCGGATCCCATATGAACAAAGCGAGCGCGTGCCGGATCGGCTTGATCCCGCGCGCGCTGGAGGGGAAGATCACTTCTGCCGGAAATGCGGCGGGCGCGGGCGCGGTTGCGATCCTGCTTGGCGGCGCGCCAAGGGAGGCGGCACGCACCATCTGCACCAAATCGGACTATACGGAGCTGTCGGGTGACGCTTATTTTATGGAAAAATACGTCGATGAGATGATGTTTGAATTATAAACAACGGTATAAATAGAATAATACGTCTGTATATCATATTTTTTACTTATGTATAAAATTGCGGAGGGGAGGCAAATGCGTGGCGGAACGGAAATGGACGGCATCCCAATGGGATGCGATTACGTCCCGCGGGAAGTCGGTCGCGGTGTCTGCGGCGGCGGGGTCCGGCAAAACGGCGGTCCTGACGCGCCGCATCATTGAGCGGATCTGCGCGCCGGACGGTTCCGGGGATCTGTCGCGGCTTTTGGTGGTGACCTTTACGAAGGCTGCCGCAGCGGAGCTTGCTTCCCGAATCTCGGATGCTCTGTCAGACGAGCTTGCCAAAAATCCAGGCAATCGCCATATCCGTGCGCAAAGTCTGCTGGTATCCTCTGCCCCGATCAGTACGATCCACAGCTTTTGCCTCGACCTTCTCCGGACCAATTTCCAAAAGCTTGATTTGCCGGCGGATTTTTCCGCCGCAGAGGAGACGGAAATCGCCATTATTATGAAACGGACGGCGGAGGATTTGATTTCTGATTTCTTTGAAGGAGAAACGGCGCCGGAGGAGGGGAGAATCCAGGATTTCGGCCATTTTTCGGATACATTCGGAGATGTGACGGGCGCAGATAAGCTGTCGGATACGATCCTTTCCTTATATCGCTCGCTTTCCTCTACCATCGGTTTTTTAGACGAAATCCATACGTTTCAGCAGGCTTGCAGAAACGCCCAGAAAAACGGCTTTGACGGCAGTGTGTGGGAAGCTTCCATCCGTTGCTATCTTATC
The DNA here is from genome assembly GCA_944381075.1 of uncultured Clostridia bacterium. Classification (GTDB taxonomy): domain Bacteria; phylum Bacillota; class Clostridia; order Oscillospirales; family CAG-272; genus QALR01. The sequence goes on along the minus strand of CALWJT010000013.1, from coordinate 34,492 downwards.
GATTTTCTGGAGCATTATAAGCAGATTTTTTCCGCTGCTCTGGAATATATCGGACAAAACGATGTATATGAGAAGTATGCGCAGGCTTTTCGGAAGGATGCGCTTTTTGCCGGAGAGCTTCTATGTCTTGCACGGGATGCCGGTTCTTATTCTGCGCTTTCAGAAAAGATTTCCGCTTATGTACCGGAAAGGCTGGCGTCCCTGCGCGGGGTGTCCATGGATGAGAAAATGAATTTTTATAAAGAAGCGCGGGCTGATTTTTCCAAAGAGGTACGAAGGATCGCGAAGGAATATTACAGCTATTCTGAGGATACCCTTTGCGAGGCGCTGGATGGCACTGCTTCGGCGCTTGCGGATCTCTCGGTTTTTCTTCATGCGTTCGAGATGCGGTTTTCAAGGGAAAAGCGAAGGCGGAAGCTTGTGACGTTTGCCGATATGGAGCGCCTCACGCTTTCGCTGCTTTGGGACAGGGAAAACGATGCGCCGAGCGAGCTTGCGCGTTCCCTGCGCGATTCCTATGACGAGATCTATATCGACGAATATCAGGATACCAATGAGATTCAGGATAAAATTTTCCGGCTGATTTCAAAAGAAGATAACCGGTTTAATGTAGGCGATATCAAGCAGAGCATTTATTCCTTCCGAGGTGCGGAGCCGTCTATTTTTCAAGCGGAGCTGGACCGCCGCCCGCGATATGAGCCGTCGCTTATCTCGTCTGCGGCAAAGATCTTTCTTTCGGAAAACTTTCGTTCGACGGCGGAGATCTTGGACTTCTGCAACGGGGTCTTTGAAAAGCTGCTGAATACGGGGGCTTTCCGTTACGGCGAAGAGGAACGGCTCCGCTGCGGCAGCGGCCGGCATGGGAGCGTCCCGGAGCTTTGCCTAATTGCAAAGGACGGAGAGGAGGCGGACAGTGAGGACGATTCGGATGCGGATAAAGAGGCGGAATACGTCGCCGGACGCATTGCCGAGCTTTTGTCCGGGGACTCTAAGCTGGATGGTACGGCCATCAGGCCATCCGATATTGCCATCCTGCTGCGAAGCGCCAATACTTGTTCCGCAGCATATGAAAACGCTTTGAAGAAAAGAGGGATTCCGTGCCGGAATTCAGCGCAGGCCGCCTTTTTTGAAAGTCCGGAGGTCCTGCTCGTGCTCTCCTTTTTAAATGTGATAGACAATCCAGCAAGAGATATCGATCTTGCGGCGGCGCTGAAAAGCCCGCTGTTCGGTGTTACGCTGGATGAGCTTCTCTATATCAGGCGTTTTGAGAAAGAAGGAACTCTGTTTGACGCGCTTCGCCGCTTCACGGAGGAAACGGGCTTTGCCAAAGGGGAAAAATTTCTAAGGGAAAGAGAAACGTATGCGGCGTATGCGGCTGAATGGCCGTGTGACAGGCTGATCTGGCAGATATATACGGAAACCGGGATTTTTTCGATTCTGGCCTCCGGCAGAGAACAGCCGATTTATGAAATGGAGCAGACAAGAGCCAATTTGATGATGCTGTATCAATATGCGCACGGCTTTGAACGGGGAGGCTTCAAGGGACTTTCCGGTTTTATCTCCTTTATCAATGAGGTGATTGCCGACAAGGCGAAGATGGACGTTTCTCAATTTGCTTCTCCGGGAGAGGTGGTCAGCATTATGACCATCCATAAGTCCAAGGGGCTGGAATTTCCGGTCTGCTTCGTCTGCGGCCTGTCGCGCAGGTTCCATTTTCCGGAGCTGAGGGAAAAAGTGGTATATCATGCGCGTCTTGGCGTCGCGATGAAGCTTGTTTCCCCGTCCGGCCTTGTCCGCTTGGATACGCCCCTGCGGACGGGAGCGCTTTTGGAGCTGCGGCGCCTTGCCGTAGAGGAAGAAATGCGCGTGCTGTATGTAGCGCTGACAAGGGCGCGTGAACGGTTGATTCTGACGGCGTCTGTAAGGGCAAAGGACTTGGAGTCACAGGACGGGGGGCCGCTTTGCCGTGACGGAAAATACGCGCTTGCAGCGCGGTTTTTCTCCTCTTATTCCGAGCGGCGCGCAGGGAGCTATCTTGAGCTTCTGCTTGCCGCGGCGGCAGATATCCAGGACAGATTCCGGCTTGTTTTGCCTCAAAGAGAGGATGCGGGCGGGAAAAGCTTGCAGACGCAGCTTCCCGAAGTACAGGAGAAAACGGACGAGCTTTCCTATTATGAGGCAAAAAGGCAAATCGCCGAGCGGCTTGATTTTGATTATCCTTACCGCCGCCTGTCGAAAATACCTTCAAAGCTGTCTGTATCAAAGCTTTATCCGGATGTTCTGGACGAAGAGCAGGGGGCGGAGGCGGAGATATCGATTCCGACGGCTGTTGCGATGCCGCATTTTCTCATGAAGGAGCCGGAGGAAGCCGTAACGGCGGCGGAACGCGGGACGGCGATGCACACATTCATGCAGTTTTGCGATTTTGCGCTTGTAAAAAAGAACGGAGTCGCATCTGAGATCGACCGTCTCGTGGAAAAGCAGTTCCTGTTTGAGACGGATAGGGCGAAGATGGATATCCCGCGGCTCGAAGCCTTTTTCGCAAGCCGTCTGTCGAGGGAGATGATGGCGTCGAAGCGGCTTTATCGGGAAAAACGGTTTCTGATCAAGTATCCGGCGTCCCTGTTCACCTCTGAGGATTCAGCGTCTCTTGCAGGGGAAGAGCTGCTTGTTCAGGGCGTTATCGACTGTGCCTATTTCGATCCCAAAAACGAGCTGATCCTCGTAGATTATAAAACAGACTCCTTTTCCGCAGATGTCTCCCGCGCCGATGTGGAGTCCGTTTTAAGACAGCGCCATGCCAGACAGCTTGGCTACTACAAATTGGCGTGCGAAAAGCTGTTCGGCATCCTGCCGGCGCATACGTACCTCTATTCGTTTGCATTAAATGATGTTGTGGAAATAGGAGCCGACAGGCTTTTCGATAAGGAAAGAAATTAGCGCGTGAAAAATATCACATGGCAGCAGGATTCGGCTGGTTTCACGCATTTCTAAAAAGCGGAACGCTTTTTGTTTTAGGGAGCAAAACGCGAAATTTTATTATCTATTTGCGCTGCCTAAAGGCAGTATGGAGGATGGTTATGAAGAAAACAAAAGTTCCAAACAAAAGTTTGAAACGGGGGGGCAAACTGATTTATTGGCTCGCGCTCCTGCCGGTTCTCTCCACCGGTCTTTATCTTTTGCTGATGTCAGTAGGGCAGACGGAGAATTTCGCCGTTTTCGGCATCCTCGTTTTCTTAGTTTCGATCGTGATCTGGGGAATCTGCGGCGCACTGTTTGCAAGGTCCGGCATAACCTTTATGAAAGCGGCTCTGATCGGAAATGCCTTTCCGCTCTTTTGCAGCGTCGTTTATACCGTTTTATATGTGATTGCGACGTTTATGGAATCCGATGCGGTGCTGAATGCGGCGGAGATCATCGGCGGGCTTGGCATGGGGATGTTCGGTATTTTCGGGACCCTGCTTTATATGGTGATCCCGCTGAGCCTTTTTGAGGTTTATATCAATCTTGTGTTCTGCCTTGTCGTTTTTGGCGTCGGATATGCCATCGGCGCGTCCGGACGAGCAAAGAAAAAGCCTCTGAAAGGCCGTTAAAAAATCCCGTAACAAAAAAACGCCTCCCTCATAATATGGTAACAGGTAGGGGAAATCTCACGATGATTTCTTCCTATGAAAAACAAAGATTTACGTTCATATTTTGCTGACATCGTTGGCGAAGGGAGGAAATTTTTATGAACTGTCTGTGCAATCTTTTCGACAATAACAACTGCCTTTGGATTCTTGTTATTGCGGTCATCGTGCTTTGCTGCTGCTGCAACTGAGCCGAAAAATAGAAAAATACGGGCGAGCCATACGGCGCGCCCGTTTTCTATTGCTTTCGTCCCTTGTCAGCGTCGATCCCCGTTTTCGAAAGATGACTTGGAGCCGCCGCTTTTTCCCGATTCCGCAGCGGCGTGCTCCGCGGCAATTTCCAGCCGTTTGGAGGACTGCGCCGGCCTCTTCTTTTCTATGAGATAGGATGGGAGGCTCTTTTGGCATCCGTTTTTTTCATAGAATGCTTCGGCTCCCGGCTTTGCGCCGAAATATAACATCGTCGGTGTATTCTCCCTTGCCAGGGAAAGAAGTCGGCTTCCGATGCCCTGGTTCCGGTATTCCGGAAGCACCAAAAGCTCTGTTATGGTCCCGAAGAAATAACCGTCGGTGAGGATGCGCAGGCAGCCCACAAGTACATCATCGTCGTAGGCTGTTATATTCCATGTTTTGGACAGCGCCTCTTCTGTTTGGGAGGCGTCGTAGTCACCGCTCCATATTTGATCGACAAACGGAAGAAAAAGGGAAGCGTTCAGCTTGCGGTCGTTTACTTGGTATGAGATCGTCTTCTGTCCCATACCGCTTCAATTTCCCCGCAGATATTCGTCGATGGCCGCCGCCGCTTTTTTCCCCGCTTCCATGGCGAGAATGACCGTTGCGGCGCCCGTCACGGCGTCTCCGCCGGCAAATACGCCGGGCCGTGAGGTCCTGCCGGCCTCGTCCGCTACGATGCAGCCCTTGGGGGTCGTTTCCAGTCCGGAGGTCGTGGATTTGATCAGCGGATTCGGTATCGTGCCGATGGCGATGATCACGGCATCCGCGTCCAGCGTAAACTCCGAACCCTGCTTCGGGACGGGCCGCCTGCGTCCGGAGGCATCCGGTTCGCCGAGCTCCATTTCGATGCATTCCACTGCGCTTACCTGTCCGTTCCCGTCGTCCAGAATCTTTGTGGGATTGCACAAGAGCCGGAACCGGATGCCCTCTGCCATCGCGTGATGGACCTCCTCCCGCCTTGCAGGAAGCTCCTCCATCCCGCGGCGGTAAATGATCGTGACCTCGTCGGCGCCCATGCGCTTGGCACACCGTGCGGCATCCATTGCGACATTGCCGCCGCCGACAACGGCGATGTGCTTTGCCTTCTTGATGGGCGTATCGTATTCAGGGAGATATGCCTTCATCAAATTGATCCTTGTCAGATATTCGTTGGCGGAGAATACGCCGAGCAGATTTTCGCCGGGGATCCCCATGAACTGCGGAAGCCCCGCGCCGCTGCCGATGAAGACGGCTTCGGCGCCGTCGGAGAAAAGGTCGTCCACCGAAAGGGTACGTCCGATGATGGCATCCGTGACAATAGAGACGCCGAGCGCCTTCAGCCCCTCGATCTCCTCTTCCACGATCTGCTTTGGCAGACGGAATTCCGGGATCCCATAGACGAGAACGCCTCCCGCCTTGTGGAACGCTTCGTATACGGTCACGTCGTAGCCCATTCTGGCAAGGCTGCCGGCGCAGGTCAGTCCCGACGGACCGGAGCCGACGACGGCTACCTTATGTCCGTTTTTCTGAGAGGGGACCGTCCTGCTCTGCCGGCTTTCTCTATGGCGGTCCGCCGCGAACCGCTCGAGCGCGCCGATTCCGACGGGCTCTCCCTTGATGCCGCGGACACATTTTCCCTCACACTGATTTTCCTGCGGACAGACCCTGCCGCAGACGGCGGGGAGCAGGTTGGTAGAATGGATGATCTCATATGCCGCCTCGGGATTGCCGTTTCGGATTTCCCGGATAAAATCGGGAATATGTACGCCGACGGGACATCCCCTCATGCAGGGGGCGTTTTTGCAGTCGAGGCATCTTGCCGCTTCCGCCGCAGCGTCCGCTTCGGAATATCCGAGCGCGACCTCTTCAAAATTGCCGGCGCGGCGTATGGGGTCCGTCTCCGGCATCGGAATTTTTGTGGGTCTCATATCAGCCATGACGCACACCTCCTGTCAAACGGCATACATGCGCCGCTTCTTCCTCCCTGTAATAGCTGTTTCGCTTGATCAGCTCATCCCAGTCCACAAGGTGCCCGTCGAATTCCGGACCGTCTACGCAGGCGAACTGGGTCTTTCCATCTACCGCGACGCGGCAGCCGCCGCACATGCCGGTTCCGTCGATCATGATGGGATTGAGAGAGACGATGGTTTTGATCCCGTAGGGCTCGGTGACTGCGCAGACAAATTTCATCATCGGCGCCGGACCGATCGCCACGACTCTGTCATAGCGGATGCCGGAATCGATGAGCGCCTTCAGCTGATTGGTGGTAAAGCCGCGGATCCCGTACGAGCCGTCGTCCGTCGTGATGTAAAGATGGGTGACGGCGGCGCGCATTTCCTCTTCCAGAATGACGATATCGCGGCTGCGGAAGCCGGCGATCATATCCACCTCGGCGCCGGCCTGCCCAAAGGCTTTTGCCACCGGATAGGCGATAGCGCATCCGACGCCGCCGCCGACGACGGCGACTCTGGAAAAGCCCTCTACCTCGGACGGTTTTCCGAGCGGGCCTGCAAAATCGAGGATGCTCTCTCCCGCGCTCATTTCGGCGAGCATTTTTGTCGTGGCGCCGACCGGCTGAAAGATGATGGTCACAGTGCCGGCGGCTCTGTCGTAGTCGGCAATGGTCAGCGGAACGCGCTCGCCGAACTCATCGATGCGGAAAATGATGAACTGTCCGGCAAGGCATTTTCTTGCGACGAGCGGGGCGTCTATCACCATTTCTATGACGTTTTTCGCTTCGTTAAGGTAGCGTTTTTTGAGGATACGATACATAATCTGCCTCCGTTTTGGGGACCCCATTTCTGTATTTTCATTTTATTATATCATCTTATTCAGAAAATGTAAAGGGAAAACTCCTGCTTTGCAGGGATTTTTTGACTGGACACAAAAGGGAAGCAGCAGGCGCTTTTCCTGCTGCTTCCTTTATAGAACAGAGAAGAGAAGTATGATGCGGTCCGGCCTGTGGGAAGGTATCCTAAAAAAAACGCTTGAGGCTTTTGACGGCTGTGCCGTCCGGATAGGCGCGGACCTCGCCGAGCGCGAAGAATCCGGCTTCTCCGTACATACGCAGGCGGGTCCCCTCCGGATAAGCAGTCCCGATCTTTTTCTGATAAATTTCGCAGCCGCACCGCGCAAGTCGTTCGAAGAACGCGGGCAGCATGACGCGGGGATATTCCTCGAAAAGGCTTTCCGTCGGAGAAAGCAGCGTCTGGCGGGCGTCGGCGGGAATCGCCTCGATCTCTGCAAGCGTGTGGGCATCCTGCACGGAACAGCTGCCGGCTCTGGTGCGGCGGAGAGCGTACATTGTGCCGCCGCAGCCGAGTGCCTTGCCGATATCGGCAAGGAGCGTGCGGATATAGGTCCCCTTGGAGCAGGAGACGCGGATCTGATAATCAGGGCCTTCGCCGCCCAAAATTTCAAGGCTGTGGATCGTCACAGGACGCGGCGTCCGCTCGACCGTGATTCCTTGGCGCGCGAGGTCGACGAGCTTTTTTCCGCCCACCTTGAGCGCGCTGTACATCGGCGGCGTTTGCAGGAGCTCTCCGATAAACTGTCCGGCTGCTGCTGCGACCTCTTCGCGCGCTGGAAGGCTTTCGCTTCGCGTGAGAACGCTGCCTGTGATGTCCTCCGTATCCGTCGTGATGCCGAGCCGCAGTCCGGCGATATATTCCTTGTCCTTTTCTATGAGCAGCTCGGACGCTTTGACCGCCCGCCCGACCAGTACGACAAGCAGCCCTGTGGCAAGCGGGTCAAGCGTGCCGGTATGGCCGACCTGCTTTGTCCCGAAAAGCCTGCGGACGCGGGCGACGACGTCAAAGGAGGTGATCCCTTCCGGCTTGTCGATCAAAAGGATCCCGTCAGTCATCGAAGCCGCATTCCTTTATGATGCGTGCGACGGCGGCATCCACCTCGTCCGGCGTCACGCTGCAGCCTGCGGCTCCTGCATGTCCGCCGCCGCCGAAAATGGCGCAGATCTTGGCGACGTCAATATCGCAGGATGAGCGTGTAGAGATTTTGTAGGAGCCGTCGTCCTTTTCTCTTGCGAAAATGGCGATCTTGACGCCGTCTGCGCGGCGGATGGCGTTGATGACGTCGTATGTATCCTCGTCCTCGAAGCCGTGCGCGCGCTTGTCCGCTCCCGTGATTTTGACATAGGAGATCTTTCCGCCGCAGAAATAGGTGACGTTCGCCATTGCGAACGCTTCGGCGGCGAGCGCTGTTTTCGATTTGCACTCAAAGAGATTGCGGCAGATATCCGCATGGCATGCGCCGCGCTCGATGAGCTTTGCCGCGATCTTGTGTGTGACCGGCGTCGTATTGGCGTAGCGGAAGCCGCCGGTGTCCGCTGCGAGCGCGGCGTAGAGCAGGGAGGCTGTCCTCTCCGGGATTTCTCCGATCAGGAGCCGGTTTATGATATGATAGACGATCTCAGCACAGGCGGAGGCTCTGGGATCAACAAAATAATATTCTGCGAATCTGTCATGGGTGGCATGATGGTCAAGGGCAAGCTGGATGTCCTTTGCCATGTCCCGATAGATGCCGAGCTGTGCCGCGGAGGCGACGTCCGTGGCGATGTGGTAAGCGGGGACAAAGCCCTCAGGGATATTTTCCAGCTTAAAATCCCGCACGCCCTCTGTCATGAACATAAGGGAGGAAGGAATTCGGTCGCAGCAGACGGGATAGGCGGTCTTTCCGAGGGAGCGCAGCGTTTCGACCAGCGCAAAGCAGGAGCCGATGGTATCCGCGTCCGGGTTTTCATGGGTGAAAATCAGGTAATTGTCATGCCGCATGAGAAGCTTGCAGATGTTATAGATGGTGATGTTATTCATTTCCATCCTCCTTTTCGCCCTCGGCGCCTTCTTCCGCTTGTGACGCCGTCCTTTTGAGCAGCACGGAGATATGGGCGCCCCGTTCCATTGCGCCGTCGTATTCAAAAGAAAGCTCCGGCGTGATGCGCAGATTGATTTTTTCCGCCAGCGCATGCCGCAGAAAGCCGGCGGCGCTGTAAAGTCCTTTTTTGATTTCCTTAATTTTTTCTTTGTCTGCTCCAAGGACAGAAAAGTAGACCTTTGCATATTTTAGGTCGCCGGATACCTCGCAGCTTGTGATGGTGATAAAGGGCTCGCGCACGCGCGGGTCCTTGACCTCGCGCAGAGAATCGGAGAGCACCCTTGCGACCTCATCGTTGATCCTTGCCCGTCTGTAGTTTGCCATATGGTATTGCGGCATGTCACATAACATGCGTTCCTTTCTTTTTTTCTGCCGGAATGTTTGATCTCTCTTTCATTTTAACACAAATATCGGAAAAATAACAGGGGGAGGACAAAAAAATTTTTAAAGAACGAAAATGCGGGAACGGTTGACATGTTTATCTGCTTATGATACAATAACTAAAATACAGACATGGAAGGAAATCAGAATGGAGAAAGGAGGGACGGCGCTTTGCAGCCGAAGGATGAAAATATAGACGCCTTCTGGGATATCCGCGATATGGTCCCGCGGCGGACAGCTCCCAAAAGGCCGCCTGTGCAGGGCTCGCCGCAGGCGGCCGAGATCTCTCTTGACGCCGTACAGGAGACGGAATTTCAAATTCCGCCCCGCCGTGCTGTGCCTCGGGAAAAGGGAAAAGCGGTGCGCGAATACCGTCCGAGCTCAGGATTCATTCAAAACGTGAAGATCCTTCCGTGGCCGTCGGATTTCGGCTTCTACGCAAAATTCCGGCACGACGCGCTCCGGTATTTTGAAAAGAGCCATCCCAAATGCGAATATGTATATTTTTTCTCGTATATGCCGCAGTATGAGCAGATGAGCGCGTCGCAGCTTGCCTATTACCTTTACTTTCGGGAAGAGGTGCGCAACGGGCGGTATATCAAAACGGATAACAGCTATCTGTTTCTCTATGTATATGAAATCATCAATCTGCCGGACAAGATCCCGCCTGCTTCCGGCGCACTCCTGCTCTCCAGGATATGGAGCGTCTATCGGCAGCATTACCGCTATCTCGACAAGTACATTGGAGAATGGCTGTGCGACTACTGCCTGATCTATCACGTGGAGCCGGACTGGGAGGCGATCGGCAGCTTTTCCGAAGAGATCGCAGGGAAGACCACCCTGCCGGAATTTTATCTTACCCAGGGAAGGCTGACCTTCCCGCTGATCCGCTCGATTTCCTCTTATGATTATAGAAAAAGCAAATACTATGCCGAGCACAGGGAGGCGTTTGACACCTATATCCCGCAGGCGGCATCCTCTGTGCTGGAAGCGCTGGTTGCGCCGGCGCCGGAGACGTTCGGCATCCATCCCGCGCATATCACGCGAGACGGCTTTTCGGGGGCGGTCGCCTGCCGTGAGGTCAAGTATAAGATCGAGCTTGAGCTGTTTCCACTGCGGCGCTCTTACGAGATGAAGCAGCTTGCGGCCGGCGTTATTAAATACTGCGAAAATCAGCTTCGTGCCGCGTTCGCCATCAAATCCCGGTTTTCGCCGTCCGGTCTGGACGAGAGAATCCAAAAGGCGGTTTCGGAGTATTTTGACGGGATCTATCCTGACCGCTTTACTGCGAAGAGAAAAAAGGAGGCCGAGGCGGAGGAAGCGTATCTTGCGCTTTACGAACCGGCAAATACGGGGCCTGCCGATATCGAGCGGGCGCTTCTGATCGAGCGGGAGGCGTGGGAGATGGCTTCGCTTTTGGGAGAAGACGCAGAGGAAGAGGAATTGCCGGCGCAGGATGCCAAGGCTGCGTCCTTTTCGGACGGGGAGCGCTTTTCCGATGCGCCGGACGGAGACTTCGTTTCGCTGGTCTCCGGCATGGACGCTCCTTCCCGCGAAGCGCTTTTGGCGGCGTCGCGCGGCGAATTCGCTGCCTTCTGCCGCGCCCTTGACGTGATGCCGGAAATGATGAGGAGCAGGATCAATGAGGCGGCAATGGAGCACATCGGCGATGAGATTTTAGACGGGGAATTTACCTTGATAGAGGAGTACGGGGAGGATGTCCTTTCCGCTCTGTCGGTTTTGGGGGAGGATATGAGCTGAAATGCAGGAAAAATCGGTGAAGATTCCAAAACGGATCTTGATGTCTCTGCTGTCTTCGATGGCGGCGGGGGTGGTTCCGCGTGCAGGCGCGAAATATATTGCTATCGGACGCACCGCGGAGGTTGCGGCGCTTTGCCGGGATCTCGACGCGGCGGCGGACGGCGGCTCGGCGACCCGCTTCCTCATTGGAAAATACGGGAGCGGCAAGAGCTTTCTGATCCAGCTGATGCGCGGCTATGCGCTCGACCGCGGGTTCCTCTGTATGGACGCGGACCTGTCTCCTGAACGCAAGCTGTCTTCGACGGGCGGCGGGGGACTTGCCACCTATCGGGAGCTTTTAAAAAACCTGTCGTCCAAGGCGTCGCCGGAGGGCGGCGCGCTCGCGCAGGTCCTGTCGCGCTGGCTTTCCGACATCCAGTATGAGGTGGCGGGAACGGGACTTTCTCCCGATTCTCCCGATTTTGAAAAGGAGATCTCCAAGCGGATTTATTCGGTCCTGCGGGAGATCGAAACGGGTGTCGGCGCTTTTGATTTTGCAAGAGTGATCGATACCTACTACCGCGCATGGCGCGCGTCGGACGACCGGCTGCAAAGCGACTGCCTGAGATGGCTGCGGGGAGAGTTCGGCACCAAGACCGAAGCGCGGTCGGCCCTTTCCGTCTCCGGTATCATTCAGGATGAGAACTGGTACGACTACGTAAAGCTTTTCGCAGTGTTCGCCCGGAAAATCGGCTATGCGGGGCTTGTCGTTTTTATCGATGAATGCGTCAATCTCTATAAGATTCCGAATCGGGTGTCCCGGGAAAACAATTACGAGAAAATCCTTTCTATCTTCAACGATACGCTGCAGGGGAAAGCATCCGGACTGGAGGTCATTTTCGCCGGGACACCGCAGTTTCTCGAGGATACGCGCCGCGGACTCTTCAGCTACGAAGCGCTGCGCTCGCGGCTCGTCGATACGACTTTTGGGGCTGAGACGGCCGCGGGCGGACTTTTCGGACCGATCCTGCGTCTTGCAAGGCTTTCCGACGACGAGCTGCTTGCGCTGATTGCCCGTGTGACGGCGCTTTTTTCCGAAGGCTACGGCAAAGTGGACGTGACGGCGGAGGAAATGCGGGATTTTCTCTATTATATGCTGTCCCGCGCCGGCGCCGAAACGCTGATTACGCCCCGTGAGATCATCCGCTCTTATATGACGGCACTGGGGCTGCTTTTGCAGGAGGACGGGGGAAAACGCCTGCCGGCGCTTTACCGCAGGGCGCAGAGCGCCGCCGCGGACGAAACGAAGAAGGACGGGACGGATTTCGATCCCGAAACCATTGAAATTTGAAGGCGTCCGCGGGACGCATATTACGGCCGCCATTCGTGCGGCACAACGGAGGATTTGCCATGAGAGAAAAATTTTCATTTCGTCCGGAGGACACAGGAGAAAACCGGTGCGCGCCGCGCGCGTTTTACCTGCCGCGCGGCACCGCCGACGCCGCCCTGTCGGAGACGCCGGACGACCGGTATCTGTCCTTGAACGGGGAATGGAGCTTCCGCTATTTTGAAACGCTGCTCGATCTGCCGGAAAGTCCGTCTGAGATCGAATACACGGACACCCTTCCGGTGCCGTCCTGCTGGCAGTGCCATGGCTATGGGAAGATCCAATATACGAACATCAACTATCCGATCCCGTATACGCCGCCGTATGTGGCGCTGGATACGCCGGTCGGCGTATATAAGCGTCGCTTCACGGCTCCGGCGGGAGAGCGCGTCTATCTGATGTTCGACGGCGTATGCTCGGAATTTACCGTATATATCAACGATAAATATCTCGGCATGTCGAAGGGCTCCCATATCCAGTCGGAGTTCGACGTGACGCAGCTTCTGCGCGACGGGGAAAATACGATCACGGTCGCGGTGCTTGCCTACAGCGACAGCACCTACATCGAGGATCAGGACTTCTTCCGCTACAACGGGATTTTCCGCGATGTGTATCTGCTCGCGCGTCCCGCGCTCCATATCCGCGACTTCTTTATCACGACAAAGCTGGATGGGACGGTGAATCTCGACGTCACTCTGTCCGGCGAATGCGAGACGCTCTCCGACGAGATTTCCGTGCGTCTGTTCGCGCCGGACGGCTCGGAGCTGCCGGACGGCATCGAGGAGCCGCTGCTTTGGACGGCGGAGACGCCGAATCTGTATGGGATTCTGCTTTCCTTCGGCGGAGAATTCATTTATAAGCGCTTTGGCCTGCGCGATATTTCGGTAGGGGAAGACTGCGCGCTTCTGATAAACGGCGCGCCGGTCAAGCTTAAGGGCGTCAATCATCACGATACGCACCCGAAAAACGGCTATACGGTGACGAAAAAGGAGCTCTGGGACGAGCTGTGCCTGATGAAGCGCCACCACATCAACTGCGTGCGCACCTCGCACTATCCGCCGTGCCCCGAAATGATCGAGATGTGCGACAGACTGGGCTTTTATGTCATCGATGAATGCGACATCGAAGCGCACGGTACGGAGCTTGCCCTGCGCGGCAAAAATCCGTCGGGAGAGATTTCCGGGAATCCCGAATGGCGCGCGGCGTATCTCGACCGCGCGGTGCGCTTTGCCGCAAGGGATAGAAACGCGCCGTCCGTCATCCTGTGGTCGCTCGGAAATGAGAGCCACTTCGGGGAAAATCATCGTGCGATGGCGGAGGAGATCCGGAAAATGGATCCCACAAGGCTTATCCATTACGAGGGGACGACGTCGGTGCTTCGCTTTTCCGAAACGCATGACGAGGAGATCGATCCCTGTGTCGACGTCGTGAGCTATATGTATCCTGCGCTCGAGGCGGTGGAGGAAGCAGGAAAGAATGAGAAGGGAGACCGCCGTCCGTATTTCCTTTGCGAGTATGCGCACGCGATGGGACTGGGACCCGGCGGCATGGAGGATTATCAGAAGCTTTTCTATCGGTATCCGCGGCTTATCGGCGGCTGTGTCTGGGAATGGGCGGACCACGCGGTCTATGCCGGAGAGAAGGATGGCATGCCGGTCTACCTGTACGGCGGCGATCACGGAGAGGTCCCGAACGACGGGAACTTCTGCTGCGACGGGCTTTGCTATCCTGACCGGACGCCGCATATCGGGCTGCATGAGCTTGCCGAGGTGTTCCGCCCCATAAGGGCGGAATGGGCGGATGCGCAGAGCGACGAGCTGCGGCTTTGGAATGCCTTGGATTTTGTAAATCCAGCATCGCTGTATTCCTTAGAGTACACGGTGCGCGACGGAGAGAGGATCCTTGCCCGCGGCACAAGGGAGCTGGATATCCCGCCGCACGGGGAAATGCGTATCCGGATAGACGGACTTCCAAAGGAATCGGCGCTTCCGTGCTGTCTTGATCTGACGTTTCGGTATAAGAGGGCGACGCTGTATGCGGCAGCGGGCGAGGAGGCGTTCTTTGACCAGCTGAAGGTCCCGACGGCGCTCCCCGTGCCTGCGGCAAGGGAGGCCGCGGGCCGGATCTCGGTCGCGGACGGCGCGCGCTATACGGAAATCGTTTCGGAACGCTTCTGCGCGGTTATCGACCGCGCAAAGGGCGCGTTTGTCAGCATCCGGAAGGACGGCAAGGAGCTCCTTGCCGCGCCCACGCGCTTTACGGCGTGGCGCGCGCCGACGGACAACGACATGTATATCCATCCGAGGAACTGGAAAAACGAATTTGTCCGCTATGCTGCGCTGCATGTCCTTTCCTCCGAGGTAAGCTATACCGGCACAGAGGCGGAAATCGCCTTTGAAGGCAGCTTCGGTGCGCCGGCACGCTTTCCCATGTATCAGGTAAGGGTTGTCTATACCGTGCGGGCAGACGGCATCCGCGTTTCTGTCCATGCAGAAAGGGAACCGCGCTCGCTCGTCGAGCAGATCCCGCGCTTTGCCATGGAGTTTGTCCTTTGTCCGGAGCTGGAGGAATTGGAATATTTTGCCAAAGGACCGGAGGCCTGCTATATCGATTTTGAAGAGCATGCGAAATACGGTGTCTATCACAGTACGGTCACAGAGGAATATGAACCGATGATAAAGCCGCAGGAATGCGGCAATCATATCGGCGCGCGCTATGTCGTGCTCTCTTCGGAGGATGCTTCCGTGCGGTTTGAAGGGGAAAGATTTGAATTTTCCGCTCTCCATTTTTCCGCGGAGGCGCTGACGGACGCTGCGCATCGCCATGAGCTTGTCCCGGATGAAAATGTCCATTTGCTCATCAATTATAAGGTGGGCGGGATCGGTACCAATAGCTGCGGACCGAAGCTTCCGCAGAAATATATCTTTTTGGATGACCGCTTTGACTTCACGTTCCGTATCGTTTGATTTTTTGAAAGTGAGGGATTGGAATGGCAAAATTGGAATGCAGGCTGGACGGCGCATTTGATGTCATTCTGCGGGAGATCGAGGATGGGATTTTGAACGGCAGCGCGTCGGCGAGCCTTGAGGATGCGAGCGATTTCCGTTCTGGTGCTGTGCGGTGCGCCGTGCGGGTGTTCGAGCGGTACAGCATGCTCGGCGGCAACCGGCTCAGCATGACCGTGACCCTTTTCGATTCGCCGGAGGGCATGTTCCTTTCCGCCATCACGGCGGGCGGGAGCAATGCCGTGTTCTTCAAGCTCAATACGTTCGGAGAGGGCTCTTTTTTGGGCTGTGTCGAGGAAATCGTTGAACGGTTCCGCGTGTGAAGCGGAAGAAAAGAAGGAGGGGCTTTTATGTCCGAGGACAGGGCAGAAAACATACAGGAACCGGAGGAAGAGCAGGTCCTTTTTCATACACATACCGTGTATACAAGGGAAACGCTGCTGGAAATGCAAAAAAGTGCGATAAAAACAGTTGTTATCCTGATAGCAGTGCTTTTTGCTCTCGCTGTTCCGTCTGCGGTTGCGACGATTCTTGAGAAGAATCATTATGAGTTAGTATGTTTTATGGTATTGATTTACGGCCTATGTCTTGCCTGTGTGGTTTCTATTCCATATCGTGTTGTCAAGCGTCAGAGCCGGCAATATCGATCGCTCTACGGTGGAGAGGTTAAGGTTGAGCTGTACTTTGGAGCCGAGACCGTAACGAATGTAAATGTTCAGACGGGAGGGAAGCTATCGGTGAGCTATGACAAATTCGTCAAAATTCAAAAGACCAAAAACCTGTATGTCCTGTATATGAAAGAGAAAATGGTCTTTCTTTTTCGCAAGGACGACTTTATCACCGGAGACGCCGGATCCTTTGAGCGGTTTATTGCGGACAGATGTCCGACGGCGAAACGGAATTTTCTGCGCTCGAAAAAGTAAGTCCGGCGCTGGACCGAAAAGGCGGAGCTTTGCATTTTGGATGTGCCGGCCGGAAACTCCCGCTTCGGAGACTGGCTTTGCCGTGCTCTCCGCTTTTCCGGCGGGAACGCTTTGCAAAACGGCGCGTCGGGATGTTTTTTGCCCGAAGGGAAAAACGCCCTCCTGCCAGCAGCAGGAGGGCGTTATGTATTTAGAATTTTACCTTATGCTTCGGTTTTTTGACGGAGCCGGATCCGACGCCGCAGATACCGGCAAGGGCGGCACAGACGATGATGGCAGGCGCACAGATGGCAAAAAGGGAAAGGCGGATCCCGAGGCTGAAGGCGAACGCGAGCAGCACCATGATCCCCGTGAGCAGGATCCCGGATACGGCGCCGCAGAGAAGGCCGCTTTTTTTATGCTTCCGTGCGGAAAGATATCCGGAAAGCAGCGCCGTGACAAAAAGCGAGCCGAGCGCGAGCGGCGGCGTAAACTTATCCGGGTCGTCCAGTGACAGTCCGAGAAAGCAAACGGCAAGAAGAAGCAGAAGTCCGACCGCAAGGGCGATAATCGTTCCCATGAATACGGAAACGAAAAAGCTTTTTTCTTTTTTTGCACCGGCATGTTTTTTATTTGAGAGAGTTTTGTCCATAAATAACCTCCGAACCTTTTTGTTACATCCTATGCGGCTCGGAGGCTGTTTATGATTATTTCTCTTTTTTTTCTTCTGCGGGTTTTTCTTCGGTTGTCCCCTCGCCGCTTGTGATTTCGGCAGGCTTGTCCTCAGGAGCAGGAGCGTCGAATTTGCGGTCGATGCGTTTTACCGCTGTACGTTCAAAACGGATCCTTGTTCTCTCCTTGGTGGTTTCAAGAACAAAGGTGTCTTCTTTTACGTTGACGACCCGTCCGATAATGCCGCCGATGGTCGTGATCTCATCTCCTACGGAAAGACTGTTGCGCATATTCGCCGCTTCTTTTTCCTGCTTTCTCTGAGGACGGATCATGACAAAGTACATGACAATGAGCAAAAGTGGGATCATCAAAAGCGTCAGAATATTGCCGATTCCGCTGCCGGTGGTTTCGGCAGCCGATGAAGCCGCGTCTAGAAACATAATTTGAAATCCTCCATTTTCATCTGTAAAACAGAAAATCCGCTTGCAGCGGGTTTTCTTTTCTATGTTCAACATCCAGTATATCCTATCTTGGGAAGAATTTCAATAACATTTTGTAAATTTGTCAGATCCGAGCAAAATATTTTCTTGCTTTTTCCGCCGTTTCAGGGTAAAATAAACGTAAAATCACCGTTTTTTGAAAGGATGTAGAAAATCATGAGGGATGGATTCTTGCTTGCCGCGACCGCGACGCCGGAGGTGCGTGTCGCAGACCCTGCTTACAACGCGGAAAAAATAATCGAAATGATGATGCGGGCAAAGGAGAAAAACGTCTCTCTGCTTGTCTTTCCCGAGCTTTGTATTACCGGATATACATGCGGAGACCTATTCGCCTCGCAGCGGCTTGCCGCGGCGGCGCTGGAAGCGCTGGAAAGGATCCGGGAGGCGAGCCGTGGCTTTGGTGCGCTTGTCTTTGTCGGAGTGCCGCTGCGCCATAGGGGGAAGCTCTATAACTGTGCTGCCGCCGTCTGCGGCGGGAGGATCCTCGGCGCCGTTCCCAAGACGCATCTCCCCAATTACGGGGAATTTTATGAAAAGCGCAATTTCGCGCCGGCGCCGGAGGGCATTTCCGAATTGACGATCGGAGAGGAGTCGGTCCCGTTCGGAACAAAGCTTGTTTTCCGCGCCGCCGGCATGCCGGAATTTTCCGTTGCCGCCGAGATCTGCGAGGACCTGTGGGTCGTAGCGCCGCCTTCTCTTTCTCATGCGGCGGCAGGCGCCGGCATCGTCGTCAATCTCAGCGCCAGCAATGAAACCATCGGAAAGGCGGATTACAGAAGGCAGCTTGTCACGGGACAGTCCGCGCGCATTCTCGGTGCGTATCTTTACGCCGACGCGGGCAGCTCGGAATCGACGACGGATCTGGTCTTTTCCGGACACAGCCTCATTGCGGAGAACGGAAGGCTGCTTGCCGAACGCGCGCCGTTCGACGAGGGCATGCAGACTGCCGTTCTCGATGTGTGCCGGCTTGCGGACGAGAGATTGAAAACGGAGACTTATCCGTCTGCCTCCGGTGCGGGAGGGGACTACCGGTATATTCCGTTCGACGCGGATATCCATGCGGTGCCGACCCCGAAATTTCCCCGCCGTCCTTTCGTTCCTGAGGATCGGACGGAGTTTGAAAAGCGAGCGGAAAGCATCGTCGGGATCCAGACCGCCGGTCTTCGCAAGCGTTTCCTTCATACTGGCGCGAAATGCCTTGTCATCGGGATTTCCGGCGGTCTGGATTCCACGCTGGCTCTGCTGATCAGCGTCCGTGTGATGGACGCGCTGAAAAGGCCGCGCACGGAAATTCTTGCGGTGACGATGCCGTGCTTCGGAACGACGGCGCGGACGAAGAACAACGCCGTGACGCTTGCGGAGGCGCTCGGCGTCACGGTGAAAACGGTGGATATCCGCCGTGCGGTGGAGGTGCATTTTGCCGACATCGGACAGGATGCGGGCGTTCATGACGTGACGTACGAGAACGCGCAGGCGCGTGAGCGCACGCAGGTGCTCATGGATATCGCCAACGCGTGCGGCGGACTCGTCGTCGGAACGGGGGACCTTTCCGAGGTGGCGCTCGGCTGGTCGACCTACAACGGCGATCATATGTCGATGTACGGCGTGAATGCCTCCGTCCCCAAAACGCTGGTGCGCTATCTCGTCGGGTATTTTGCGGCAAAGCTTACCGGCGCCGCCAAAACGGCCTTGGACGACATTCTTGCGACCCCGGTAAGCCCTGAGCTGCTTCCCGCCGAGAACGGAGAGATCACGCAGAAAACCGAGGAGCTTGTCGGCCCGTATGATCTGCACGACTTTTTCCTATATTATACCGTGCGTATGGGCTTTCCGCCGAAGAAGCTTTTCCGCGTGGCCTGCCGCGCCTTCGAGGGAGAATTTGCTCCCGCTGTCATTTTGAAATGGCAAAAGCAGTTCTACCGCCGGTTTTTCTCTCAGCAGTTCAAGCGCTCCTGTATGCCGGACGGGCCGAAGGTGGGCTCCGTGTCGCTGTCTCCGCGGGGCGACTGGCGCATGCCAAGCGACGCCTCCGCCGAAGCTTGGCTTGCGGAGCTTGCAGACATTCGGACGGAATGATGGTGCGGTGCTCTGCGTGTGCGAAAAGAGGGCGGAGCATGGCGCAAAGCCGGTTTTAAGGGGTCTGCCGTTTTCCATATGAGAGAGAATGACAGGCTTGAAAATGTCCTTTTCCGCTTAGGCGGGAAAGGACATTTTTTTAAAATTTGATGTTGACATTGTGCATTCAATGGTGTAAAATGGGCACGACAGCTGGAGCGTTCCGGAAAAAGTCTTCCGAACGTCCGCAATTTTAACCGGAAAGCCGTCGAATGCGGCTTGCGGTTTTTGTCAGGGGGAAGCTATGAAATATCGTGTGGGAGTAATTGGATTTGGCGGCGAGGGCTATTGGCAGGCCCGCCATGTCGAGGTGTCGGATTTTATGGAGCTTGCCGGCATATCGGATCTTTCCGAGGAAAGAAGGCGGCTTGCCGCAGAAAAGAAGATAAAATGCTATGATTCGGATGAGGCGCTGATCGCGGACAAGGACATCGACCTTGTTATCCTTGCGACGCCGAACGATTCCCATAAGCCGCTCGCGGTTGCCGCGATGGCGGCAGGGAAGCACGTTATCTGTGAAAAGCCAGTGACGATGTCCTCATCGGATCTTTCCGAGATGATCGCCGCGTCCGAGAAATACGGCAGGCTGTTCACCGTCTACCAAAACCGCAGGTGGGACGGCGATTTCCTTACGGCAAAGAAAATTTTGGATGAGAACATGCTCTCAGAGGTATACCGCATCGAATCGCGGGTACACGGTTCGCGCGGCATCCCCGGAGACTGGCGTCAGCTTCCCGAATACGGCGGCGGCATGATCCTTGACTGGGGTGTGCATCTTCTGGACCAGATTTTAATGATGAAGGGAAAAACGAAGCTCCGCTATGTGTCTGCTTCCGTATTTCACATCACCAATCAGCTTGTGGACGACGGCTTTACAGCGATGCTCACGTTTGAGGACGGAATGGAAGCCTTGGTTGAGGTCGGAACGAGCAATTTCATCTCGCTGCCGCGCTGGTATATCGTAGGACAGGATGGGACGGCGCTCATCCGCGACTGGACATCCGGCGCCGAAATCGTCAGTGCCGCAGGCATCGACGAGAACGATGTGGTTCCGGTCCATACGGCGTCCGGCATCACCAAGACGATGGCACCGCGCCGTGAGGAGAATATCCATAAGACGGAGATTCCCGTCGTGGAAAGCTCCATCTATGATTTTTACCGCAACGTGGCGGCGGCGCTTGACGGGACCGAGGAGATCGCGGTGAAGCTGCCCGAGGTCATGCGCGTCATGAAGCTCATGGAGGCGGTCAAACGGTCCGCCGATACGCATGAGACCGTTCGCTTTGAATAAAAAATTGAGTTTTGGGAGGATATGATGAAGCCTTTGATTCGAATCGGAACCTGTCTGCCGGGGACGAACGCAGAGGGCGCGCTTCGCGCCGCCATCGACTATGGCTTTGAGACGGGTTCGCTGAATTTCCACATGAGGACGATGGATGCGGCTGGCCTTGCGGCGCTTGCCGAGCGGCTGAAGCCTATTCTCGACGGGCATGATTTCGAGATCACGACGCTCGGCTTTTATCTCAATCCGATCGAGAATACGGAGCATTTCGAGTGCTTGAAAACCGTGATCGACAACGCATACCGGTTCGGCGCGACGCATGTCAGCACCTTTGCGGGCGCTTTGTCCGGCCGCCCGGTGGAAGAGGCGATCCCGAAATTCGGAGAAGTATTCCGCGAGCTTGCCGCGCGTGCCGAGAGCAAAGGGATCAAGCTCGGCATCGAATGCTGTCCGATGGGCGGCGGCTGGCATTCCGCCACCTGCAACATCGGCTTTACGCCGCGCGCATGGGAGCTGATGTTTCATGAGGTGAGAAGTGAGAATTTTGGCCTGGAGTGGGAGCCTACGCACGTGATGGTGCAGCTCATCGATCCCATTTCCAATTTGAAGGAATGGGTGCATAAGATCGTGCATGTCCACGGCAAGGATGCCAATATCGACTGGGACGGGATCCGAAAATACGGCATATTCAGGGGCGCGGGCGCGTATGCGCGCGACCGGATCCCCGGAATGGGCGATACGGATTGGAGAAGGATCTTTACCATCCTGCGCGACGCGGGCTATTCAGACGATATCTGCATCGAGGGCTATCATGATAAGCAGTTCGGAGGCGAGCTGGAAATGACAGGACAGCTCCATGCGCTGCATTATCTGAAGTGGTGCCGCGGCGGGGATTTCACCGCCAATCCGTGGGAAAAGGCGTGACGGGCATTTAGAAGAAAACGATATATATTGGCAAAATATCATCATAATTCGGAGGAATCGGGTATGAACGCAAAATTAAAAGTAGGATTTATCGGCTGCGGCGGGATCGCCAACGGCAAGCATTTTCCCGGCATGGAGCAGCAAAGCGAGTACGCGGAGATGGTAGCCTTCTGCGACCTTATCAGAGAGCGCGCCGAACGCGCCGCGGCGAAATACGGCACGGCGGACGCCAAGGTCTATACCGATTACAGGGAACTTCTTGCGGACAAAAGCATCGATGCGGTGTTTGTTCTGACGCCGAACGTCTCGCATGCGGAAATCACCTGCGCGGCGCTGGAAGCGGGCAAGCATGTGCTCTGTGAAAAGCCGATGGCGGCGACCGAGGCGGACGCAAGAAAGATGCTCGAGGCGCGCGACAAGAGCGGGAAGCTGCTTACCATCGGATATCAGTACCGTCATTTCCCGGTCAATCAGGTCGCCAAGAGAACCATCGACGACGGCTGGCTCGGCGATATTTATTATGCGGAGGCACTTTATCTTCGCCGCCGAGGCGTTCCGACATGGGGCGTTTTTACGGACAAATCGAAGCAGGGCGGCGGACCGCTGATCGATATCGGTACGCATGCTCTGGACCTTACGCTGTTCCTCATGAACAACTACGAGCCGCTTTATGTGGTGGGTACGGCCTTTGAGAAGCTGGGACGCACGCTGGATGCGGCGCATCAGGGTCAGACACGCCGCGATATGACGCCGGACGCATGGGATCCCGACACCTATGAGGTGGAGGATCTTGCCGTCGGCCAGATCAAGATGAAAAACGGGGCAGTGATCGACCTCAAAGCGTCCTGGGCGCTCAATATGGCGGAGGATGCCGGCGCCTTTGCCGATGCCAAGGTCAAGCTCTGCGGCACAAAGGGCGGGCTGGATACGCACACGGGCGTTGTCCGCCTCAATCATGTCGTGGCGGGACAGCTCGCCATGACGACCATCGGGAAAAGAGTAGAGGCTTACATTCCGGGCTTTACGGGCGGCAAGCCGCCGGTATCGCTGGAGCATCAGATTTTTGTGGAAGCCGTCCTTGGAAAGCGCGATCTTTTTGTAACGGCTGACCAGGCGTATGTGGTCACGAAAATCCTTGACGCGATCTATCAGTCCTCCAGGACCAACAAGCCGGTTTATTTTGACTGACGGGGGACAGCGCTATGATGGAGATCGGAATCCAGCTCTATTCTTATTCCGGCACGGAGCTTTCGTTTGAGGAGAAGCTCCGTCATGCCGCGCAAGCCGGCTATTCCGGCGTGGAGTTTGCCGGAGATTACGGCGGGATGACGGCGCCGGAGCTGCGGTCGCGGCTGCTGTCTCTTGGACTTTGGACGCGGTCCGCTCATGTGGGGCTTGACAGGATCGGCCCTGAGCTTCCGTTTCTTGCGGAGCTTGGCGTTCGGTATGTAATCTGCCCGTACTGTGTTTTCCCGGATATGGATGCGGTGCGCCGCGTCGCCCAAAGGCTGAATACGCTCGGCGAATATGCGAAGCAGTACGGCATCCGCACGGGCTTCCATAACCATATCGATGAGTTTTACAAGCTTGACGGCACGTATATTTTGGACCATCTGCTGGCGCTGACGGATCCGGCGCTTGTTTCGTTCCAGCTCGACTGCGGCTGGGCGGCATGCGCTGGCGTTTCGCCGGAGGCATACCTTGCTGAACATGCCGGACGATTTGTTTCGATCCATATCAAGGAGAACCTGGGGAGGGCAGTGCCGTGCGCCGCGCGCAAAAAGGAGGATCCCTTTGTCACCTCGGAGGGCAGGGTCCTCTCGAAGGAGGAGGCGGACGCGCGCGGGGAGGCCATTCGCCATGCCAATGTCAAAATGGGGACCGGAAATTTGGATTGGCGTGCGGTCGCTGCGGCGGCGCTGCGGCAGAATCCGGATACCGTATTCATCGTGGAGCGCGAGAGCGCATATGCGGAAACGGCCAAGGCCGTCTGCATCGCTGAGGATGTCGCGTGGCTGAAGAAAAATCTATAAGCCGCCGAGGCTCCGGCGGACTCTCAGATAAATTGAAAGGAGGCGTCCTATGAAACTGGGCGTTTTGACCAACGTGGTCGGCGAGATGCCGCTTGCCGACGCGCTCGCTTATTTTAAGAGACTCGGTGTACAGATGGTGGAAATCGGCTGCGGGGGATATCCCGGCAAGCAGCACTGCGATCCGGAGGTGCTGTTAAACGATAAGGCGGCGTTTGACCGCTTTGTTGAGACGATCAAAAACTCCGGAATGGAGATAAGCGCGCTCAGCTGCCACGGGAATCCCGTCCATCCGAATCATAAGGTCGCGGAAAAATTTGATAAGGATATGCGTAGTGCCGTCTTGATGGCGGAGGCGCTCGGCATCCATCAGATCAACGGATTTTCCGGCTGTCCCGGCGATTGTCCGGATTCGATGTATCCGAACTGGGTGGTCTGCGCTTGGCCGGAGGACAATGCGAAAATTCTGGAATACCAATGGAATGAGGTCCTGATCCCGTATTGGCGGGAATTCGTTTCCTTTGCCAAGGCGCACGGCGTCGTCAAGATCGGGCTGGAGATGCACCAGGCGTTCTGCGTATACAATACGGAGACGCTTCTGCGTCTGCGCGAGGCTGTGGGACCGGAGATCGGCGCCAATCTCGACCCGTCTCATCTGATCTGGCAGGGAATGGACCCGATCGCTGTGATCCGCAGGCTCGGCGGCGACGCAATCTTCCATGTCCATGCAAAGGACACGAAAATCGATGCTGCAAATGCTTCCGTCAACGGTGTGTTGGACGCCAAGTCCTATGCGGACGAGATCCACCGCTCATGGATCTTCCGCAGCATCGGATATGGGCATGACGAGCTTTTCTGGAAGGATTTTGTGAGCAATCTGCGTCTTGTCGGCTACGATTATGTGCTCAGCATCGAGCATGAGGACAGCCTGCTTGGCAAGAACGAAGGACTTGTCAAAGCGATCGATGTACTGAAGCGTGCGATCCCGTTCGAGGAAAAGATGACCTCCATGCGCTGGATTTGATGAAAAAGACCGGATGCGGCAACGCCGCATCCGGTCTTTTGGATATTGTGGGATCGCTTCAGGCTTCTGCTTCCGAAAACGAATCCTTTCCCGCGCCGCAGAGCGGACACACGAAATCGTCGGGCAGATCTTCAAATTTGGTGCCGGGCGCGATCCCGTTGTCGGGGTCGCCTTTGGCCTCATCGTATTCCCAGCCGCAAACATCGCAAACGTATTTTTTCATCGTCTCTGTTTTTCTCCTTTCATTCTTCCGAAGCTGCGGGCGCCTTGTAAGTGCGTCCTGCAAGCTCGCTGTTCAATAAGTATAATCCCTTGGCGTCGGAGCCGAAAAGCTCCATTTTGGATATCAGATTGTGCGCATTGGTCTCTTCTTCCGCCTGTTCCTTGATGAACCAACCGAGAAACTGCATGGTACGGAAGTCTCCGGCTTCTCCGGCGGCCGCATAAATGCCGTTGATGGAAGCGGTTACGGCCTCTTCATGATGCAGTCCTGCGGTCAAGACCGCCATGTCGTTTTCGGCCGGGACGTTCGGCTTCGCAATGGCTTCCAGCGTGACTGCCGCCCCGTTGTCATGCAGGTAACGATAGAACATCATCGCATGATCCTGCTCCTCTCTGGCCTGGACCTGATACCAGTTTGCAAAGCCGTCCAGTCCTTTTGCCTGAAAATAGTTGGAGAAGTCAAGATACAGATAGGCGGAATAAAATTCCTTGTTGATCTGCCCTGCGATGAGCTGTCTTACTTTTTCATTTAACATGGCGCACCCTCCTCAAAGCTCGGTTTTCCAAAGTCCATGCAGATTGCAGTAAGCGAATGCGGCGACCGGATGCTCTCCCTCCGTCAGTGCAAAGCGGACGGTGGGGGCGCCGCCGGGCGCGAGGCATTTGCGCTGACCGCCTGCGGAGGTCTGCAGATAGACCCACTGGATGCTGTGCTCCTCCGTCATCGGATGCGGAGCGGAGCCGACCGAAACTTCTACTATATTTCCGGAAACGGTCACGACAGGGACGTGCTTTTCTGTACTTGCCTCTACCGTGCCGGGCTGAAGATGCTCCATCTTTTGACCGCAGCAGAAAAGCGGCGCACCGCCGTCCTGAATCAAGCCGACAAGGTTGCCGCAGTGACGGCAGATATAAAATCTATTTTCGCACATTTGAAATTCCTCCCATTCTTTTTATGATATTATAATTATAGCTTATCTCAGGAAAATTTTTCTGTGACTTGGTCACAAAGCCGTTTTTTTATAGGAAAAGATCGGCTTTTGGTTGACAGCTTTTGCAGAGGGCGATATAATAAATCTTAAGAACTGCGGATTGCGGAGTCCGCAACCGCGGCGAAAAGGGGGAAGGGTCATGAAAATTGCAGTTACTTATGACAATGGAAACGTCTTTGAGCACTTCGGGCATTCCGAAAGCTTTGCGATCTATGAGGCGGAAAACGGAACGGTCATCGAAAAAAGGATTGTGGGGACAGACGGCAGCGGCCACGGCGCGCTGGCGGCGCTTTTAAAGAAGCTTGATGTTCAAGTCCTTATCTGCGGCGGGATCGGCGCGGGCGCCGTCCGTGCGCTTGCGGAGGCCGGTATCCGTCTTTGCGCGGGCGTGACGGGAAGCTGCGATGCCGCAGTGACGGCCTATTTGGACGGGACGCTGGACAGCGCAGCCGAGGCAAGATGCGAGCATCCGCATGAGGGACATTCCTGCGGGCATCATACGGGGAGCGGAACGCCGGATGACGGATGCTGCGGACATCATGCGGACGGACATTCCTGCGGCGGTCGCGCGGAAAAGGGAAACGGTTGAGCCGCTCTCAGAAACGTTCTGCGGCAAGATCGTCTTGCCGCAGAACGTTTATTTGCCTGTCAGACAACTGACGTCCGGTACAGCCTTTTCGTGCATGACCGATTCATAGAGCCGAAAGCCGCCGGCAAGGTTATAGCAGTCATAGCCATATCCTGTGAGGATCCGGCAGGCGATATAGCTGCGAAGCCCGCTGTGGCAGTGGACATAAATGGGCTTATCCCTAGGAAGCTCGGATAATCTTTCACGCAGCGTGTCGAGCGGGATATTTCGGAAGCCGTCAATCCTGCCGCGGCCTGCCTCCGCTTCGGTGCGCACGTCGAGGAGCGTCACGCTGCCGTCGCGGGGAAGTGCGTTCACGTCATGCCAGAAAAACTGTTTTACCTTCCCGGTTATGACGTTTTCGGCGACAAAGCCTATCATATTGACCGGATCCTTGGCGCTGCCGTAGGGCGGCGCATAGCAAAGCTCGAGGACGGCAAGGTCGGTGACCTTGGCGCCGAGACGGATGGCAGCGGCGAGTACGTCCATGCGCTTGTCTACGCCGTCAAATCCAACGATCTGAGCGCCGAGAAGCCTTTGGGAATCTTTTTCCCAGAGGGCTTTGATCGACATGTTGGCGGCTCCGGGATAATAGGAGGCGTGGGAGGCGGAATAGAGATAGGTTTTGTCGTAGTCGATCCCTGCCGCGGCGGCGGTCCGCTCATTTGCTCCCGTAGTCGCGATTGTCATATCGAAAAGCTTGAGAACGGAGGAGCCCTGGGTCCCTTCGTATTCGCTGTCGAGTCCGCAGATGTTGTCGGCGGCGATGCGTCCTTCCTTAGCAGCAGGACCGGCGAGCGGGATGAAAGCCGGTGCGCCTGTTGCAAAATCTCGGACCTGTACCGCATCTCCTACGGCATAGATGTCGGGAAAATTCGTCTGCATCCTGCGGTCCGTAAGGATACATCCGCGCGCACCGCAGGTAATGCCGCAGTCGGCGGCGAGTCCCGTTTCGGGACGGACGCCGGTGCAGAGAAGGACCATATCGGCGGAAAGCGTCTGAGAATCCAAAGCGATCTGGAGCGGCGCGTCCCTGCCGTCCCGGATTTCGCGGACGGCCTGCCCGAGGAGCAGACGGATGTCTTGTGTCTTCAGATAGCGGTGGACATCCGCCGCCATATCGGAGTCGAGCGGCGCTATCACGTGGTCGGAAAGCTCGGCAATGGTGACGTCAAGCCCTGCTTTTTGCAGGTTTTCCGCCATTTCCACGCCGATGTAGCCGCCGCCGACGATGACGGCGGACCTTGGTTTTGCTTTTTCGATGTAGGCTTTGATCTTCAGTG
The DNA here is from genome assembly GCA_944381075.1 of uncultured Clostridia bacterium. Classification (GTDB taxonomy): domain Bacteria; phylum Bacillota; class Clostridia; order Oscillospirales; family CAG-272; genus QALR01. The sequence continues at coordinate 6,673 of CALWJT010000013.1, read as the reverse complement.
TATCCGGAATGCTGCGCAGCGTGAATACGCGGTCGCTGTCCGTCCCCGGGATCGGCGGACGGATCGGCTCGGCACCGGGCGAGAGAATGAGCTTGTCATAGGATTCGGTATATTCTTCGCCGCTTTTCTTGTCTTGGATGCGGACGGTTTTCCGTTCGGGATCGATTTTGATCGCCTCGTGAAAGATCCGGACGTCGATACGAAAGCGCTTGCGGAAGCTTTCCGGCGTTTGAAGGGTCAGGTCCTCCTTGTCCTTGATCTCGCCTCCGATATAGTAGGGAAGTCCGCAGTTGGCAAATGAAATATAGCCGCCTCGCTCAAGGAGGAGGATTTCCGCCTGCTCGGAGAGACGGCGGAGTCTGGCTGCCGCCGCGGCGCCGCCTGCGACGCCGCCGATGATGATGACTTTCATAAAAATACCTGCCTTTTGAAATTAGAATCAGGAGTTTGAGATGGATAATTGCCTATATGAGCCAATATTTATAAAATTTTTCCCGTTTTGGGAAAAGCTTTCGCCGCAGGACAGAACGTTTCTCTGCCGGAATACAAGCATGGTCCATTATCCGAAGGGCGCTTACGTACACGACGGAAACGAATGCACGGGAGTCGTCATCGTCCGCACGGGCTGCGTGCGTGTCTATATGCTTTCCGAACAGGGAAAGGAGATCACCCTCTACCGATTGTATCCGGGCGATATGTGCATGCTGTCGGCGTCCTGCGTTCTGCAAAGCATCACCTTCGATGTTTTTGCGGATGCCGAGGAGGACAGCGACTGCCTTGTCATCGCCGGTGCGGCGTTCGCTTCGGTGTCGGAGCGCGTTCCGGAGATGAAGATCTTTGCGCTGGAAGCGGCAGTCAGCCGTTTTTCCGATGTGATGTGGGTCATGCAGCAGATCCTGTTCATGAGCTTTGACCGCCGGCTTGCCATCTTCCTTTTGGATGAAACCGCGAAAACCGGTACGGATACCGTAAGGCTGACGCATGAGCAGATCGCGAAATACATGGGGTCCGCCCGCGAGGTCGTCTCACGGATGCTGAAATATTTTGCCTCCGAAGGGATGGTGGAGGTGTCGCGCGGCGGGATCCGTATCCTCGACAAAAAGAGGCTGCGCCGATTAGCTTCGTAGCATGGACAGGATCTGCGCTTTGGGACGCGCGCCGGTGGATTTTTTCTCGACCTGACCATTTTTCATCACGACGAGCGTCGGGATGCTGATGACGCCGAAGGCCTGCGCCAGCTCCGGTTCCTCGTCCACATTGATTTTTCCGACCAGATAATCGGGATTTTCTGCTGCGATCTCGTCGATGATGGGAGAGACCATGCGGCAGGGTCCGCACCACGTGGCATAAAAATCCAAAAGGACGGGCTTTTCACTGTTCTTGACAGCGGATTCAAAATTTTGCTTGTTGATATGATAGACAGACATGTTAGATTCCTCTCTTTCTGAATTGGGGAGAGCCGAATGCGCCGTGACGCTTGGCTCTTCTCTTAGGATGGCTCTATTTTAGCATTTTTATCGGCTACATTCCGTGACAAGGTCACAAATGATAAAAAGGCTTTTTCGGCACGAGGGGGATGGCTTCGGATCCGGTCCGGAAAGGCGCTCCGGTGTGTCTGTTTCGGTCTGAATGAAAGCGAAAAGCTTTAAAAATCCAAAAGGGCTCCCGCACGTATGTGCGGGAGCCCTTTTTTATGAATCCGCGATTTTCTCACAGTGTACATATTCGCATAGGAAAAGGTCTAAGGATTCTTCTTTACTTTGTTTTCTTTTGCGTCCTTTGCTTCTCTCAACGAGAAAGAGAACAAGAATAGGCACGCAGAATATTACGAACAGCACAGCCGCTGTGAGCCAGAAGCCGATTTTGAAAAGCAGCATCTCGTTTTCCGCTTGCTTTTTTGAACCGTAAAGGATCTCCCCCTCGATGATGCAGCCGTCATCGCAGTCCGTGCATTCGGCGTCGTACCAGAAGCCGGCGTGACCGCCCTTTTCGATCCCTATCCGGAAAGAGCTTCCGCCTTTGTCCTCATGCAGGAATTCGGTTTCTCTTTGCGAAAATTCCCGAGTACAGACGGGAAGATATTCCTTCAGCGTCGCCGCCCGGAGATGAGAGCGGTATCGGATCTTTTCCGTTTCGGAGGCTTTGGCTGCGCGCTGCACGGTCATTCCTCCGTCAGGATCCTCGGAGCGGTCAGGATGCCGGTCGGATAAAGCATATACTCATCCGTCCAGAATCTGCCGTTCGTGCGCCATGAGCCGTTTCCTGCCCACGGGATGTTGTCGTCCGTATTGTGGAGCTGTCCCAGAGTATTCATGCGGTTGCCGAAGAACTCGAGTGTGAGCGTGTGCTCACCTTCCGCGAGCTCGCCGAGATACAGTCTGTGCGGCGGGAAATCGATGTACCCCTTGCATTCTCCGTCCACATATACCTTGATGACGGCGCCGCGGTATTGGGAAATCTCCACCGTTTTTTTGCCGCCGCCCGTAAATTTCATCTGGTAACGAATGTTTGCTCCATAGAAGGGCAGACCTTGCGAGGTGATGCTGTCAAAATACAGCACGTCGGGAAGCGCCGTGATCTTGGAGTACATGCCATGATGCTCCACGCCGAAGCTGCCAAGCAGATAATAGGATTCGAGCGGCGTGATGTCGCCTACCCGCAGGTCTAGGATCAGCTCATTGCTTCCTTTGCGGAGCTTCGGCATCGGAACGGTTTTGATGGAGGCTTCGTCGATATAGTACCCATCCACTTGAACGGGGACCTTTTCGCCATTGAACGTGATTTCTGTATATTCCGGCGCCTCCAGCGCGAGGTGCGCGCCCTCATATTCGATATCGGAGTCAAAGGTATAGCGCAGGCGCACCCGATCCTTGGGGTCTCTGTCGAGCGGCTCGATCCACGGCTGTGCCATCTGATTGCCGCGGACATGCTGTCCCAGCGTTCTGCGGATGATGTCGTCCGCCTTCAGGATATTGAGCGCGGGCTGCATTTGCCCTCCGTTGATGCTGTATTCCGGCCTGTCGAGCAGCAGCACGTTCGGTTCGGAAAGCTCAAAAGAGGCGCTGTGCGCGGGATATTCCGCCTTGCAGTAATCTTTGTCGGCATAGACGAAGCCGCCTTCGGATTCGTCCTTTCCGGGGACAAGCTCGAGCAGCAGCGAGGAATCGCGGCTGCATACCCACGGGAATATGGTCTTCCCGTTTTGATAGGAAACCTTCAGTCTGCGGGTCTCTCCCGTGAGGGTCTCATATTCGGTGACCTTCCACTCTCCCGTGAGGCGGATCGAATAGGATTCAATGGGTGTGACGTCGTAATTTCTCGGGCCTACGACGTGGCTGATGAAGAGATGCTTGCATGCGCCGTCGTCGCGGAGCTGATAAATGAGATTGCCGGCGGAGCTGCCGTTAAGGTCCCGAATATCGAGGAACCGGTATTGGGAAAGCGCATCATAAAGCTCTCCGCGGACCCACGGGATGTTTTTGCATTCAGCGGCAAATGCCTTTGCCGCCTCTGAGGGAACGGCATCGACATAGATTGGCGCCTCTCCGAGGAATATCACCTCGCCGCCCGCCGCTCGGAATTTTTTCAGCGCGTCGAGCGTCGTGCTGCGGATGGTTTCGAGCGAAGGGACGATGACCGTATCGTATGTCATTTTGCCGACGGCGAATCCGGATTCGGTTTCCCTGTATTGAGAGGGGAGCAGGGATTCGCAGATGAAATCGAAGTCGAGCGTGCCGTAGAGCAGCCATTCCGTCAGCTCGTCGAAGCGGTTGTTGAGATCGTTGCGGCGGCGCTTGGTCTGGTCGTTCGGTCCGAAATGGAGCCACAGGGATTCAACCGGATGGACGACGGCGATCTTGACGTCGGGCGTACCGCGTGTCATGACCGTGTTGACGCGCGCGAAGTGATCCTCGATATGCTTATATTCCCGATACCATGGGGCCTGATAGCCGATGGAGGCGGGATAATCGCGCTTTGCTTCGCCTCCCATGGATACCCAGAAGAGGTGCGGCACGCGGCAGGTCACGCCGAGTGCTGCCTGCCAGTCGCCCTGAAGCTTGTGTCCGCGGAAATCGAACGTCCAGTTTGTCACGCCGTAAAGCTCGCTTGCCACGCCGGGACGGCCGTACTGGTGAGCAGCGCTCTGGGCCTGCTTTGCCGTATTGAGCTCATGATGGTCGCAGAGCATGTCGATGCCGGGAAGCGTGAAGCCGCGGTAAGAGCGCATCGCGTCTCCGACGCAGATGGTCTGCGACTCTAAGGACGGCTCGTTGAGCAGGTGGCCTGTCATAAGGATCCCGTTGTCCTCGCACCATTTTCCTACGGTATCCGCGAAGGCTTCGGCGAAGCGTTCCGCTACGTGGTCGTGATACCAATAGCGGATCTGAGAGGGGACACCGTCGGCCGGCTCCCAGACAAGGACGGGCAGATTATCTTCTATGCTGACGCCGTAGGCAGCCTTGAAGGTCTCTTCAAAATCCGTCGTATAGGGAATAATGATACCGTGTTTGTCGGCGGCAAAGTTTAACGGTTTCTTGGTCCGGAAATTCGGCTCGTCGGTGAAAATAGCAGGGATCGCTCCTCCGAAATCTTCGGAAAAATGCTTCTTATAGGCGTCGTGGGTAAGCTTTATGAAATTGTCGATGACGCCCTTCTGAAGGGTATCGCAGTAGGCTTGGTTGTTGTAATACGGGGAAGGCGCCGCATATTCCATGTAGGCGAACCATTTTTCATGGCCCTTGGGGATCTCGTCGGCGAGCGCGATTCTCTTGTAGGAAACAAGCCTTGCTTCACTGTCCAAAAGGACATCGAAGCATGCGACGAAATAATATTTGGTGGTAGGAAGCTTGTCGGTCGCATGCGCTTTGTCGGATTCCGTCACAAGCGAGCCGTCGTTATAGGGAATCCCTGTGATGAAGAGTGCCTTCTGGCGGTTCTCGACATCCTTTGTGTTGAAGCCTCCTGCAAAGCCGGACGGCCATTTGTCCTCGTCATAGAGCCATGCGAGCATCCCGTTCTGCTTGCCCTTTTCGATACAGGTGCGGACAAGGTCCATGTACTCCTCGGAGAGATAGGGGGTCGCCATGCCGACGCGGGAATGCATCATGAATCCGCCGAAGCCCATTTCGTTCATATAGTTGATTTCCTTTTTCAAAAGCTCAGGGTCGAGCTCGCAGTTCCATGCCCAGAAGGGCGCGGCGCGGTATTCGGACGTCGGATTCCGGAACAGCTCCATATCAAGCTTTTCCGTGCCGTTTTTCGGATAAAGCATAATGATAACCTCTCATTTTCATAAATTTTGATTTGCGGAATCCCTCCACGGCTCCATTATAGCGAAGGGGACTTTCAAAGTCAACATAGATTGCCATATTAAAGGAGATATTTTTGAGAGAAAGCCCTCTGTTCATTGTCTGTTCATGATTTTGTGCTATATTGTCCGTATTGTGAGGGAACGAAAGGAAGGTTTCGGAATGATTTATGAAGAACGGATGAAGCCGACGCTTGAGGATTACGGGCGGGACGGCAAAATCACGGCGAAGGGCGTTCTGCGTATGCTGGAAAACATTGCCGCCTATCATTCGGATTCGCTGGGATACGGTGCCGGTACGATGGACAAGACGGGGATCAGCTGGATCCTGCTTGAATGGAATGTGCGCATCCTGCGCATGCCGGATTATGGGGAGGTCCTGCGCGTCGCCACCTGGAGCCGCGGGCGCGCTTCGCGCTTCACGTCGCTTCGTGATTTCGAGATCTACGGCGCAGACGGTGAGGTGTGCGCTGCGGCGTCCTCCAAGTGGGCGCTGATTGATTATGCGACGAAAAAGCCCGCCGTCATCGACGACGCGCTGGAGGCCCTGTATCAGACTGAACCGCGGCAGGTCTTTGAGGAGGGCGTCTTCATGCGGCTTCTGGAGCCTCGCGAGTACAGCGCGCAGACCGCGCTTCCCACCGGACGGCGGGATATCGATCTGAACGGACATGTCCACAATCTCTGCTATCTGGATTATGCCTATGAGGCGCTGCCGGAGGAGGTGTACCGCACGGAGTTTCGTGATATCCGCATCGCGTATCGCAAGGAGGTCCGTCCCTATGAGACGATCGTCTGTAAATATACCGAAAAGGATGGGGCGCATGTAGTCGGCATTTATGGCGACGACGGCGTTCTGCGGGCGCTGGTTTCGTTCGCCGCGTGAAAAGGGGCCTGCATGTTTTCTTAGGCTGCCGGTATTTCTGAGCTTCTGGGACTTTTGCGTTGACAAGCTCTGACGTCCGGAAGAGGCGGAAATCACTGGCTGGCGGAGCCTGCGCGCAGATTTTATATGGCGGAGTCTGCATGAATGCGGGGATGTATTCTTCCGCATTTTGACAGGAGAGGGATGCCTGTCCTTGCCGGCGCCGCGGCAGCTCTTGTTTCGGACGGCGCATCCTTGGGGGCTTTTATATATCTGCCTGCCGTGTCGGGACTTTGCGCTCCGGCAGCGAGCCTCAGCGTCCGATGGTGATTTTGTCTGTACGGTGTGGACGTATGAACGGAACCGCGGGCTCTCCCGCAGGGGAGAGCGGCGGCTCGCACGGCTGCGGGATTGTATCTTCGCACGGCGGCTCTGCTTACAGCAGCGGAGAATTGGTCCTTCGCCGTTTCCTTTGTGGGAGGGATGACGGTGAATTCGTG
>CALWJT010000012.1 GCA_944381075.1 uncultured Clostridia bacterium | reverse complement strand
GCAGGCCCTGGACCGGAAGACGGTGGGGGTGCCGGTGATCGCGGTGGGGGCCCCCACGGTGGTGGACGGGGCCACCCTGGCCGCCGACCTGCTGGGGCTGGAGGAGGTCCCGCCGGCGGCGGGCCGGGACCTCATGGTCACCCCCCGGGACATCGACAGCCGGGTGGCCGACCTGGGCAGGATCATCGGCCACGCCGTCTCCCTGGCGGCCAACCCGGGGCTGGCTCTGGAGGAGCTGGAGCTGCTGCTGCGGTGAGGGCCCCGCCGCGGGGCGAATGAAAAAAGTTTCCTCAGGCGGGAAAAAAAGATTGACAAGCCCGGGCGGGTCGGGTATAATATCCCTTGCCCTGTTTCAGGGACCAACTTGGCGGCATAGCTCAGTTGGCTAGAGCATTCGGTTCATACCCGGAGGGTCGTGGGTTCGAGTCCAACTTCCGCTACCATAGGACGGTTGTCCCGAAGGGACGGCCGTCGGCCGGCCCGGTGGTCAAGCGGCTAAGACACCGCCCTTTCACGGCGGTAACACGAGTTCGATTCTCGTCCGGGTCACCACAGAAGAAAAACCACCAGATACGGTGGTTTTTCTTTTATCGTTTGTTCTCATTCCGTCTGCGGATTCGACTTATATCCCGCGCATATGCTCTCTCGGACCCTTTCTTGCTGAATTTACAAAAAATTTGTAAAGATTGACTTTTCGGGTAAAATAAATTATACTATACTTATCCTACTTACAAATGTCTGATGGCTGGGAGGTGATTTCTTGGCAGAAAATTACAACGACTACGGCGATTACTCGGAGGAGCTCGTATACCAAAGCAAGTCGAAGCTCGGCAAATTTTTCAGCTTCAGAACTCTCAAAACCGTTTTGAAGCTGCTCGGCGTATTATTGATCCTGCTCGTCTATGGGATCCTGTTTTTCAGGCTCTGCTCGGGAAGTCCGCCTAAAAGCCTTACCAAACTGATCTGGACAGAATCCATGCTGTCAGCCTATGCGGAATCCGGCAAAGAATTTGTCATCTATTCACAGGAGCCGGCGGAGCATGTCGCAGAGGACGGCTATTTCGGCGTCTACGACATTCGTTATATTCCTGCGACGGAGGAGCTTCAGCTCACCGTCCGCTATAACAACAGCTCAAAAGAAAAATTGGAAGAGGAGCTGTACGAAAAAGAAACCGAGGCCCGCAGGGCGGCCATTGAAGCAAGGCTGAAGGAAGAAAATCCGGAGGTTCCGGACGCCACGCTGGCGCCGCTTATCGAAGCGGAGCTCGAGGAAGAGCTCCAGGAAAATCCGATCGTCATTTCCCTTTCCGAACAGCCCTTCGTCTTCCTTCTTCGGGACAATTACGGCAGAGTATACACCAGCTACCGCTATATTTCCGATGAAAAAAACGTCTATCAATACCTGCGCATCTCATTTGAAGGGGTAGATCTGTTCGGGGACGGGAAGCAGCCTGCATCCCATGAATATCCTGCGCCGCAGGTAGAAAATCCCGCTGACATCTATAAAGGCGCCAACGAAGCGAAGAGCAGTGAGATTACGCATCTTTATCTCGACATGTATTATGAAAACGATGTAGATTTCAATAGTGAGACCTTTGCCTATCCGCTCCTGGTCTATCGGAGCACCTCGGAGCTTGAGCCCTACGATTATGAAAAAGAGCTTTCCTCCGCTGTAACAGCAGGGTTGACTCACGTTGAAGTTAAAGAGACATCCAAAGAAAACTGAATCAAAGCCGACCGTACCGAACAATCGCGTGATATGGCGCCGAAAGGTATTATCATGAGGAAAGTCCGGGCTTCACAGGGCAGGATAACGGATAACGTCCGCCGGAGGCGACTCCCGGGAAAGTGCAACAGAAAGAAACCGCCGCGCAAGCGGTAAGGATGGAAAGGCGAGGCAAGAGCTCACCGACGTACAGGCAACTGCACGTGCCATGTAAACCCTATCCGAAGCAACACCCCGCAGAAAATTGGTCTGCCCGGCCTGAGCATACAACAGCTCTATGCGAGGTGGCAGCAGGAATTTCTCCTGCGAGCCGTATGGCAACATGCGGCAAAGATAGATGATTGTTCTCGACAGAACCCGGCTTACAGGGCGGTCGGCTTATGATAAAAAGAAAAACGGTGGATACCACCGTTTTTCTTTTTATCTCCATTCCTTCTACCAAGCGAAAATGCGTGAAAAATTCTATTTGTGCCGGGCCCGAAAATACTTCCGAATCCGCTTTTCAATGTCGATTCCCGTATCCATCACAAAGATCGCAAGCGCGATGGCACCCGTAATCAAGAGCGTCTCGATCCAAACCTCCGCTGCCGCCGTTCCATATATCATATTGTAAACCGCCCGGTAAATGCCGACTCCCGGAACCAGGGGAAGAATTCCGCCGAGCAAGAACAAAATGACCGGAGCCTTCAGCGTTCTGGCGCAGAAATAAGCGCAGAAATCAGAGACCAGCGCCGCAAAAAAGGACGCCCATGCCGTAGAGAGCCCCAAAGAGTCTGAGGTAAGATAAACCGCCCAGCTAATGAGCGCGATCAAGCCTACCGGAAGCAAATACCGCCTTGGAATTTCAAAATACAAGGCAAAGCCGACGATAGCAAGAGAAGAAAATACAACGGCTTTGATAAACGCTGCCATCGTATGGACCGACAGATCAAAGGTAAAATTCAGCGCCGACGCCATGCCGAACGAACCGGAAAGAGAAAGTCCCGCGCCGACGCCCAGAGCGACAGAGGCGGCGATCATCAGCGCTTCGATCGCACGGGAGCCCGCCGAGATATAGTCTCCCTGAAGAGTATCCCGAATGGCGTTGGTCAGCGCAAGTCCCGGAACGAGCGGCATCATGGAGCCGACAATCATATATTGGCTGTGGAATGCGATGCCCGTCCATCTGCCTCCAAAATAGGAAAAGGAGATCGCGCCGAGCGTGATGGCCGCAGCGCCCAGTAAATTGACAATGAAGGTCTTTCGGATACGCGGGCCGAGCACCAGAAGGACAAAGGACAGGAGCAGTCCGCAGAAAACGGCGCCGAGCGCATCAAAGAAGCTGCCGCCGAACACGATGGAAAAGCCGCTCGACGCAAGAACGATGCCGAACATGGTCAAAAGATCCGAATACTGCCTCTTGTTTTTGATGGCGTAAAGCGTTTCCATCGCTTCATCCAGGGTGATCTTTCCGTCACAGAAATTCCGGGAAACGCTGTTTACTTCGGCAACCCTGCCGAGATTCTGCGAGGTACCGGATATGCGCTGGGTAATCGAAAGCGTTTCGCTCTCAGGATCCGAGAGCGTGACGATAAGTCCCGTAGTAAATACAAAGGATTCGGCATGTGCAAAATGCGAGGTACTGAGGATCCGCTGGAGCGTATCCTCGACGCGATGCGTTTCCGCGCCGGAGCGGATCATGATTTCTCCTGCCAGCACCGCCATATCCAAAAGCTTTCGATAATACTCGGGAGATTCCACGCCATCCGCCTCCTGCAAAAAAAGTCCCTTCCACTTATACCACAATTACAGGCTTTTGTCAAGGCAAAGCGCATTCGTTTTTCGGACTGCCCAGGAAACCGACGCTTTTTTGTCAAATCCAGAAAGAAAATTTTAAGAGCAGGTAGAAAAAGCTCGATTTTTGTGCTATACTGATAAAGGAACCTTGCCCACAATATTTTTTTCACTGGCAGTTCTGTAAATCTATCCTTGATATCGAACGCAACACAGGAGACCATTATGAAAAACACCTGCTTTGACAATGACCGCTACATATCGATGCAGTCCCAAAAAATACTGGAACGAATCGAGTCGTTCGGAGGAAAGCTGTATCTGGAGTTCGGAGGGAAGCTTTTTGACGATTATCATGCCTCCCGTGTGCTTCCCGGTTTTCAGCCGGACAGCAAAGTGAAAATGCTCTATGAGCTTCGCGACCGGGCGGAAATCGTCATCGTCATTTCGGCAGGAGACATCGAAAAAAACAAGCTTCGCGGCGACCTTGGCATCACCTATGACCTGGATGTGCTGAGGCTGATCGATGCGTTTCGAAGCATCGGCCTTTTCGTCGGGAGCGTAGTCATCACCCAATACAGCGCGCAGCCGGCAGCGGTCAGCTTCCAAAAGCGTCTGGAGGCACTTGGCGTCACGGTATACCGGCATTATTTGATCGAAGATTATCCCTCCAATGTCCCGTTCATCGTGAGCGAGGACGGCTTCGGCAAAAACGATTACATCAAAACCTCCCGCGAGCTTGTCGTCATCACAGCACCCGGACCCGGCAGCGGAAAAATGGCGACCTGTCTCTCTCAGCTCTATCACGAGCATAAACGGGGCATCCGCGCCGGATACGCCAAATTTGAGACATTCCCGATCTGGAATCTTCCGCTCGGACACCCGGTCAATCTCGCCTATGAGGCGGCAACGGCGGACATGGGGGACGTCAACATGATCGATCCCTATCATCTGGAGGCTTACGGCATCTCGACGGTCAATTACAACCGGGATATTGAGATCTTTCCCGTTTTGAAAACGATGTTTGAAAATATCTATGGGGTATCTCCCTATAAAAGTCCGACCGATATGGGCGTCAACATGGCGGGCTTCTGCATTACGGACAACGACGGCGCGGGGCGCGCGGCCGCGGACGAGATCATACGGCGCTACTACTCGGCACTCTGCTCCCTGCGTCAGGGACTCGGCGAAAAAAGCGAAGTTCAGAAGATCGAGCTCATTATGAGCAAGCTCGGTCTTTCCCGAGAAATGAGGGCGCCGGTCAAGGCCGCCATGGAAAAAGCAGAAAAAACCGAGGCGCCCGCCGCCGCCATCGAGCTTTCCGACGGAACCATCGTCACCGGCAAAACCAGTCCTCTGCTCGGTGCTTCCTCCGCCATGCTGCTCAACGCGCTCAAAAGGCTTGCCGGTATCGACGATTCAGTCTGTCTGATTTCTCCGACGGTCATCGAACCCATTCAGCGGCTGAAGATCAATCATATGGGCAATCACAATCCAAGGCTGCATACGGATGAAATTTTGATCGCACTTGCCGTTTCCGCTGCCGCAGATGATACCGCGGCGCTGGCGCTGGCGCAGCTTCCCAAGCTGCGCGGAACGGAAGTGCATTCCACTGTGATCCTTTCCCGCGTCGACGAAAACGTATTCAAAAAGCTCGGTGTCAATTTGACCTGCGAGCCGCAGTACCAGACAAAAAAGCTCTATCATGGATAATTGCCGGCAGGAGAGCCGGACGGCCGCCCTCTCCGGTCCAACGAAAAACGGCGATCTTACGTTCCGGAATGCGGATAAGGCAGCGAAAGCCTTCCGCCGGCCCGCGGCGGGAAGCGTTCCGCTCGGAGACGAGAACGCGAGCGGGATATGCGGAAAAGTCTTTTGCGGGTCCAAGAGAGGGGCAGGCGGAAAATATCTCGGAAAAAGAAGCGCCTGTGCTCGAGCGCCGCAGAACAAAAGACGGGGAACGGCATAAGCCGTTCCCCGTCCTTTTTCTCGCATACCGCCCGCTGCGGAGGTATCTTTTCCGTCCTAAAACTCCCCGGCATCTCGATGCCGGGGAGTTTTACAGGCTTTAAAGGGAAGCGGAGCCGCTCTCTGCAAAGTCCTGATACCCTTCGGGCGGCGTAACCGTCACCGCTGTGCCGGGGTCGACAAAGGTACAGGTCATATCGAAGGGAATTTCCATGGAGACGGACACGCCGCCGCTCTCGGTCATCGTTCCCTTTACAAATATGTTGCCGCTGATATCATAATGAGAAATGTAGCCGTTTTCATCGATCGCAAAGTCTACTACGGTATCGGTAAATCCCATGCTGACGTCTACCCCTTCGTTTTCGGATATCCCTTCTCCCATCAGTTCTTTCAGAACGATATCAAAATACTCCTCCAGCATATCATCCGGGACCGCCACGGAAACAGAACGGGTGCCGTCTTCATCCTCCACGATTTCCACGTCCTTCATCAGCTCTTCGGAAAAAGGCTTTTTCATAAAGCCTACATTATCGTAGGACTCCATGATGATATCAAAATCCTCGTCCACCCTGCTTTTTACCCCGACGCCATCGACCACTCCATACATCCATTCGCCTTCGTTGTATACAGAAATCGACTCGCCGGCCATCTCTATGGTCTCAAGCAGCACCGGACTGCCGCTCATAAGGCCGGCAGCTTTTACGCGGATTTTGGCAGGGATATCGGCCTTCCCTCCCATCATGCCCATATCGAGCTGCATGGTGATATCCGCTTCCATCTCATAGGAATCGAGCTTGCTCATTTTCTCTTGCGCGTCGGCAACAAGGGAATACGCCGTCACCTTCCCGCAGGAGGACAGCATACACAGAGAAAGCAGCATGGCAAGAATCAAAGCAACCGAAGCAAATTTTTTCATGTTCCGTAATCCTTTCTTTTTCCAAGATGAAATTCAGTAAGCTTATCTTAACATGAAATTTACATTATTGCAATAGATCTGCAACAAATTTTCAAAATTTTAAACAAAGAAAACCCGAATACCCGCAATATTTTTATACAATATAGACTTCCTTAACTTTACAAGCCCGCCGGATTTTCCCTCGGAAGGCGCTCGCCGACCGGTCTCTGCCCGCAGGCCATGCCGGACGGCGGTTTTTCATGCATAAAATCCCGGCGGCGCCGCATATTCTTCATAATCCAAATAGCCGTCCGGCGGCGTGACCGTCGCTTCCGTACCGGGATCCTTTAACAAAAGGGCGAGGTCAAGGGAAAGCGCCGTATCGACCGAAAGATTTTGATATTTCACCGTCATTCCAAGATCGAACCGGATCCCGTAGTCGGAAATATAACCGTTGCGGTCAACGGTTATTTCCACCTCCGCGCCCGTAATGGAAAGATCTGATATTTCTCCGCCCTGCGCGAAGATCCCCTGCGCGGCGGAGGATGTCATCTCATCCACAAGGCCCTTATAAACATCGGCAAATGCATCTCCCGGGACGGAAAAGAAAACCGTCCGCGAGCCGTCGTCGCCCTCTGCGATCCAAGCCCCAGAGAAAAGCTCCTTGCCCGGCGTTTTGATCACGTAGCTCACGTCGGGGAAGTCCTTGCGGCTTACGTTCTCATCCAGCCGTATTTTCATGGTTTCGGCATCCCCTCCGGCAGAGGAAATAACACGAAGGTAATACCAGTCCCCTTCTGTATAAGCTTCCGTCTTTGTCATCGTTCCGAGCAGCGTCACGATTTCCGTTTCGGATCTCACGGGAGAGGTCCCCGCAAGCCCTGCCGTTTTGATCCGGTACTCCATCGGCATGCTGATGCGGGTGCCCATCACGTCAAGGCCCATGCTGATATCCATGACGGCGTCATAGGAATCGAGCGCAAGGGTTTTCCCGGCAGCGTTCGTTACAAGCGCATGGAGAACCGCCTCATAGGAATCCATCTCCTGAAAATTCCGATAACCGGCCGGCGGCTCGACAGTCACGGGCGTCCCCGGACTTCGGAATTCGATCTTTATTTCAGCGGACGCCTTATCATCCGCCGAAGCGCCGTCGGACTCCGCCTTCCCATCCGTTTCAAAGCTCACTTTGTAAACGGACACGTAGCCGTTCCCGTCTATGGTGATCTCAACCTCGCCGCAGGCGGCGGAAGCCTCCGATATGGCCCCTTCCTGCGCAGCGGAAGCGGAAAGCGTCTCGACAAGGTCCCGGTAGATTTCGCCGAACTCCCGCTCCGGGACCGTGACGCGCACCGTTCTCGTGCCGTCCTTGTTTTCCGTTACGGCGTCGGAGACAAAAAGCCTTTTGGGAAGCTTTTTGAGGAGCGCTTCGGCCATGAAATAACCGTCGAAATACGCCGCATCCTCCTCCGCTTTTATTTTTTGTTCCAGCGCCGAAAGGTAACACCAGCCGTTTTCTATATAGGCGGCTGTCTCTCGTCCTGCCGATTCTGCCGTCACGGCCATGGACGCGGACGTATCTTGTCCTCCGCCCGCGAGACCTGCGGCTTTTATCCGATAAGACATCGGGACGTTCCCCGCAGAGACCGATATCTCAGCGTCAAAGGAATCCAGGGCCGCCGTCTTCGCCACCGCATCCGAAACCAGCGAATACGCCGTCACTTCCCCGCAGGAAAAGACAAAAAAGCAAAAAAAGATCGAGAAAAAAGCAAATAGGATTGCCGCGCGTTTTTTCATACCGAAGCCTCCTTTCTCACATCAAAGAAGATTGTCTTCCTCCATCCGATACCGGCTTGCGGCCAATTTTCGAATTTCGGCCGACGGAATAAAAAGCATAGCTCCTCTCTCCCATACGCAAAAGCCCGAAGGGATTCCCTTCGGGCTTGCAGCAAAAACGATTCCCTGCGGCAGACCCGCGCGCTCCCCGCGGCGGCAGGACGACGCCGGCGCCCGCTCTCACGCGCTCCCGCGTATGCTCAGCCCAAAAGCGAGGAGGGGACCTCTGGGAAGTCCTGATAGCCGTCGGGCGGCGTCACGGTCACGGCCGTGCCGGGATTATGGAACGTAATCGCCATTTCCACGGGAGCCTTTGCATCCATCGAGACCCCCGAAGATTCCACTTTCAGATTCATTTCAAAGCTCACCTTGTAGACGGATACGTAGCCGTTCCCGTCGACGGTGATATCGACCTTGCCATTGGAAACAGAAAGATCCGATACCGCGCCCTCCTGTCCGGCAGAAGCGGACATATCGTCGATAAAGTCCTGATAGATCTCTGCAAATTCTTCATCCGAAATGGCGGCGGATACCGATCTTGTCCCGTCCCCGTTGTCCGTGATTTCCACGTCGGCAAGAAGTGCCTCGGGCAGCGGCTTGAAAACGGATTCGATGCTGGAATATCCGTCATACTGCTCCGTGCTCTCGTCCATTTTCGTTTTCATATTCTGTCCGAGCATTGTGACGTAGCACCATTCGCCCTCTATATAGGCATTCGTCTCTATCGTCGCACCCATTGATGTCACAGACATCGTCGTCGAGGTAACAGGATTTTCTCCCGCAAGACCCGAAGCCTTTATCTGATATCCCATCGGAACGTCCACCGTAACACCCGACACCTTCACCGACATATCGATATCCACATCCGCGTCAAAGGAATCCAAGGCTTCGTTCTTCGCTACGGCATCCGAAACCAGCGAATAGGCCGTCACCTTCCCGCAGGAGGCAAAAAGCACCAAAGAAAACGCCATTAAAAGAGCTAAAGTAAATGCGATCCGTTTTTTCATACTGGGAACTCCTTTTCTGATATAAAAGATTGTAACAGTATTATAACATCCCAGACATAAAATTGCAATCGAATTTTTAAAATTTGGTCATAATTATCAGGAAATTTATATTTGATTTAGTACAAATAGACAAAAACCCGACGGGCTGCTCCCGTCGGGTTTTTATATCGAAATCACCGGTTGTTCTGGTCCTTGACAAGGACGTCATGCGCGCCGCCTTCCACAATGGAGGTGGCGGACACCAGCGTGAGCCTTGCTTTTTTCTGAAGCTCCGGAATGCTCAGCGCGCCGCAGTTGCACATGGTCGAACGGATCTTGCTCAGCGTCGTCATCAGGTTATCGTGCAGCGAGCCGGCGTACGGCACGTAGCAGTCCACGCCCTCGACAAAGGAGAGCTTCGCGGCGCCTCCCATATCATAGCGCTGCCAGTTGCGCGCGCGGGCGCTTCCCTCGCCCCAGTATTCCTTCATATAGCTGCCGTTGACCATGACCTTGCTCGTCGGGCTTTCGTCAAAACGGGAAAAATACCGGCCGAGCATACAGAAATCGCATCCCATCGCCAGCGCGAGCGTGATATGATAGTCGAGCACGATGCCGCCGTCCGAGCAGAGCGGGACATAAACGCCCGTTTCTTCAAAATATTCATCGCGCGCGCGGGCGACCTCGATCACAGCCGTCGCCTGTCCGCGGCCGATGCCCTTCGTCTCGCGCGTGATGCAGATGGAGCCGCCGCCGATCCCGACCTTGACGAAATCCGCACCCGCGTCGGCGAGGAACCGGAAGCCGTCGCGGTCCACGACGTTGCCCGCTCCGACCTTGACTGAGTCGCCGTATTTTTCACGCACATAGGCGAGCGTGCGGCTCTGCCATTCGGTAAAGCCCTCGCTCGAATCGATGCAGAGCACGTCAGCGCCCGCCTCCACGAGCGCCGGGACACGCTCGGCGTAGTCCCTTGTATTGATGCCCGCCCCGACGACGTATCTCTTGTGCGCGTCGAGCAGCTCATGCGGATTTTCCTTGTGCTGGTCGTAATCCTTGCGGAACACGAACGCAACAAGGCGTCCCTCGTCGTCGATGATGGGAAGCGAATTGAGCTTATGCTCCCAAATGATATCGTTCGCCTCCTTGAGAGAGGTCCCCTCCGGCGCCGTCACGAGCCTTTCAAACGGCGTCATGAACGTCGACACCTTCTCGTCCGGCAGCATGCGGCTGACGCGGTAATCGCGGCTCGTTACTACACCGACAAGCTTTCCGTGAGAGGTACCGTCCTCGGTTACGGCAATGGTGGAATGACCGAGCCGCTCCTTGAGCGCCAGCACATCGGCGAGCGTTCCGTCCGGACGGATGTTGGAATCCGAGGTGACAAAGCCGGCCTTATAGCTCTTCACGCGGCGGACCATCTCCGCCTGCGCCTCTATGGTCTGAGAACCGTATATGAAGGAGATCCCCCCCTCCTTGGCAAGCGCGATCGCCATACGGTCGTCGGAAACGGACTGCATGATGGCGGAAACAAGCGGTATGTTCATGGAAAGAGACGGCGTCTCCCCCCTGCGGAATTTGACAACCGGCGTCGTTAAGGAAACATTCGACGGAATACAGTTCGCATCGGAATAGCCCGGGACAAGCAGATATTCGCTGAAGGTATGCGAAGGCTCGCTGTAGTAATACGCCATTTTGGGAACCCCCCTTGATTTTCGATTGGATTTCTGTTATTATAACACAGGACCAGCGTTTTTTCAAGATGCTTTCTGCGAAACGGCAGCCAAAAGGCGGATTTTCCGCAAAATCAGCGGTGCATGACCATCCGCATAGAAGGAGGACCCATATGACAGCGCCCAAAATCGGGATCCTGTGTCCCAGCGACACAGAGCTCGCTCCCTTTCTCCCGCATCTGCAAAACGGAAAAACGGACGAGGCCGCGATGCTGACCTTCCATGAAGGCACGCTCGCCGGACTGCCCTGCGTCTGCCTTTACAGCGGCGTCGGGAAGGGAAACGCCGCCCTTTCGGCCCAGCTGCTCATCGACCGTTTTCGTCCGGATGCCGTC
Organism: uncultured Clostridia bacterium; assembly: GCA_944381075.1. Classification (GTDB taxonomy): domain Bacteria; phylum Bacillota; class Clostridia; order Oscillospirales; family CAG-272; genus QALR01. The sequence goes on along the minus strand of CALWJT010000012.1, from coordinate 2,913 downwards.
ATCTGTGCCGGCGTCGCCGGCGCGCTGGACGACTCTCTGCGGTGCTTTGACATCGTCATCTCCGAAGCGCTTGCCTACCATGATATGGCGGATGACATCCTGACCGAGTTCCACCCGTGGATGCCCTCGCCCTTTTTCCATGCGGACGGGGCGCTGCTCGCGGCGGCAAGAGCCTCGGCGCAGGCTTATCCCGCAGGGGCGGTACGGTTCGGCGTCTGCGTCACGGGAGAGGCCTTTATAGAAGGAGGCGAGGTCCGGGCGTCCATCCAGAGACGATTTTCCCCGCTCTCCGTCGATATGGAATCCGCTGCCTTCGCCCATGTCTGCTATGTCAATCGGGTCCCGTTCCTCGCGGTGCGGACGATCACCGATGCGGCAAGCGAGGGAAGCGCGGAGGTATTCGAGGATCATGTGGAAAGGGCATCCCAAATCGCGGCCGATTTTGTTCTAAATATGCTTGAGGGCCTTTCCGGACGATCCCCAAAACCGTAGGCGAACCCGGGTCCGTGCCAAATTGTGAATAAAATACAAAATTTTTGCGGGAAAACTTGACAACTCGCACGCTTTATTATATAATTCTAATTACGGATTTTAAAGATCCCCTGTTTGAATTTGTTTTAAGGAGGCTCATTATGGCAATCAAACAATTTAAGGCGGAAAGCCAAAAGCTCCTTGACTTGATGATAAACTCCATTTACACCAACAAGGAAATTTTTCTGCGCGAGCTCATCAGCAACGCATCCGACGCACTGGACAAGCTGCACTTCAAAAGCCTGACGGACAACAGCGTCGGACTGAACACCGGCGACTTCGCCATCACGCTGGCGCCGGACAAGCAGGCGCGCACCCTGAAGATCTCCGACAACGGAATCGGCATGACGCGCGACGAGCTGGAAAACAATCTCGGCACCATCGCGAGAAGCGGTTCGCTCGACTTCAAGAAGGAAAACTCGGCGGAGGATATCGATATCATCGGTCAGTTCGGCGTCGGCTTTTATTCGGCCTTTATGGTCGCGTCGCGCGTGACCGTCGTCTCCCGCGCGTTCGGCTCGGACGAAGCGTGGAAGTGGGAGTCCTCAGGCGCCGAGGGCTACACGATCGAGCCGGCGGAAAAGGACGCCGCCGGCACGGATATCACGCTCTATATCAAGGACAATACCGACACGGAAAATTATGACCGCTTCGTCGACGAATACGGACTGCAGTCGCTCGTCAAAAAATACAGCGACTATATCCGCTATCCGATCCGCATGATGATGACGCATTCGCATCCGATCCCGAAGCCGGAGAATGCAGGCGACGACTGGAAGCAGGAATACGAGGAGCACCAGGAGCTGGAAACGCTCAACAGCAGGATCCCGATCTGGAAGCGGAAAAAGGGAGAGGCCACAGACGAGGAATACAACGAATTTTATAAAAACAGCTTTTATGATTTCGCCGACCCTGCAAGGGTCATTACGGCATCGGGCGAGGGCGCGGTCAATTACAATGCCGTACTGTTCATTCCCTCCCACGCGCCGTATGATTTCTACACGAAAGAGTATAAAAAGGGTCTCGCTCTCTATTCCTCCGGCGTCATGATCATGGAAAAATGCGAGGACCTGCTGCCGGACTACTTTAATTTTGTGCGCGGCGTCGTGGATTCCTCCGACCTCAGCCTCAATATCAGCCGCGAGCTGCTCCAGCAGAATCACCAGTTAAAGCTCATCCGCAGAAACATCGAAAAGAAAATCAAGAACGAGCTTGTTTCCATGCGCGACAACGAGCGGGAAAAGTACGAAGATTTCTGGAAGGCGTTCGGCCGCGTCATCAAATTCGGCGTCTACAGCGATTACGGCGCAAACAAGGATACCTTATCCGAGCTTTTGATTTTCTATTCCGCAAAGGAAAAGAAAATGACGACGCTCGACGAATACGTCTCCGCCATGCCCGAGGGACAGAAGTATATCTATTTTGCCGCCTCCGACAGCACAGACCGGGCAGCGAAGCTGCCGAACACGGAGGCCGTACTGGACCATGGCTACGACTGTCTGCTCTGTACGGAGGACATCGACGAATTCTGCCTCCAGATTCTCAATCAATATAAGGAAAAGAGCTTCAAGAACGTTGGGAGCGGGAACTTGGAGCTGGAAACGGAGGAAGAGGAAGCCTCCTCCAAGGCTTCCTCCGAGGACAACAAGGGGCTGCTCGAAGCCATCCGCGACGCGCTTTCGGGTAAGGTGAAAGAGGTCCGAACCTCCTCTGTATTGAAAGAGCATCCCGTGGCGCTCTCCTCTGACGGACCGGTTTCCATCGAAATGGAGAAGGTCCTGAAAAATATGCCGGGCAATGACGGCATCCATAGCGAGAAGGTACTCGAAATCAATGAAAACCATCCGGTCTTTCAGGCGCTGAAGGATACCGCGGCAGCCGGCGACAGTGAAAAGCTCGCGCTCTATTCCAAGATCCTATATGACCAGGCGCTTTTGATCGAAGGACTCCCCATCGAGGATCCCGTCGAGTACGCAAAAGCGGTCTGCACCTTAATCAAATAAGCATGGAGGCAAGTGATGAAAATCGGAGTTCAGACGAGCGGCGTATTCGAGCCGCTCGGCATAGAAAAGGGATTTGAGACGATCGCCGAGGCGGGCTTTGACTGCGTGGACCTGAATCTGGATGCCCTGATCGGCCTATCCTGGGAAGAAGCCCGCGAGGGAAAGCCGTCGCCGTTCTTCTTTGACAAGGACAAAGTCGAGGCGTTCGTCCGGCAGATACGGGAAGCGAGCAGAAAAACCGGCGTCAGCGTGGGGCAGGTCCACGCCCCGTTCCCACTGCACTTTCGCGGCTGTGAGAAGGCGAACGAAAATAGTCTGGAATATGCCAAGATCTGCATTCGGATCTGCCATGAATGCGGATGCGGAAAGCTCATCATCC